>NZ_DAHVSH010000034.1:0-48686 GCF_027324685.1 Haloactinopolyspora sp. | reverse complement strand
CCCGCCCCCGCGCGCCCCGGCGACCCGCCCTCGGCGACCCTGGAGGACCGCGCCACCGGAGCCCTGGTCGGGGCGGCGGTGGGCGACGCGCTCGGCGGGCCGGTCGAGGGGTGGAGTCCGGAGCAGATCGTCGCCCGGCACGGCGGCCGGGTCCGGGGGATCGTCGGTCCCTTCCACGAGAACTGGCGCACCGCCCGGCCGATCGCCCCGTACCACAAGGGCGACGGGCACGTCACCGACGACACCCTGATGACCCACCTGCTCGTCGAGGTGTACGAACAGGCCCGTTCCCACCTCAGTGCGTACGACGTGGCGGAGCGTCTGGTGCCGCTGATGATCGGCCGCGAGACGTGGATCCCCGAACTCGAAGCCCGGGCGCTGCCCCTGCAGCGGGTATTCCTCGCCGAGAAGTACATCGCGCTGCGGCTGCACTGGGGGCACGCCGATCCGCGCGAGGCGGGCGTCGGCAATGCGGTGAACTGCGGCGCGGCGATGTACATCGCGCCGGTCGGCATTGTGAACGCCGCCGATCCGGACGGCGCATACGCCGAGGCCATCGATGTCGCCGGCGCGCACCAGTCGTCGTACGGCCGCGAGGCGGCCGGTGTCATGGCGGCCTGTGTCGCCGCTGCCGCCGCACCTCGGGCGACGATCGATGACGTTCTCTCGACCGCCAGCCGGCTGGCCAAGGACGGCACCCGAGCGGCGATCGACGCCGTGCTCGAGGCCACGGCGTCCATCGGGCACTGGACCGAGGCGGTCGAATCGGGCAAGCTCCGGCGGGCCGTCGCGCCGTACGACACGGTGGGGGAGGACTACCGCGATCAGGGCCTCGGTGCCCGGCGGCCGAGCCGGCTGCATGCCATCGAGGAGCTGCCGATAGCGCTGGCCATGCTGGCCATCGCCGGCGGTGACTGGCGGGACGCCGTGCTCGGCGGGGTCAACTACGGGCGCGACTCCGACTCGATCGCCACGATGGCCGGCGCCATCGCCGGGACGCTGGGCGGGCGCTCGGCCGTGCCCGCCGACCTGTGCGACGCCGTCGCGAGCGCCAGCCGGACCGACCTGGTCGCACCGGGGGAGCGGCTGGCGGCCGTGGCGATGGAGATCCGGGCCGCCGATCGTGCCCGGACAGCTGCCGCCGATGCGGCGTTCGAGGAGCTGATGCACTGATGCAGCTCACCTGGGTGCGGCCGGATGAGCTCGTCGAGCACGCGTTCGCCCAGGCCGACGAGGACGGCGTGGACGTGGCGGGGCTGCGGTCGCGCTGGGACGCGACGACCGATGATCGCAGCGTGGTCGCCGCGGACCTGCTCGACGAGATCGACGCTCGGCGGTCTGTCTATGACGAGTCCGAGCCGACGGACTTCGACGCCATTCGCGCGGTGACTCAGCCGGTGCATCCCGGGCCGGACGCCGCCACTTCCTACGACCGGGTACACGGTGCGTGGCTGGGCCGGGCGGCCGGCTGCCTGCTCGGCAAGCCGGTCGAGAAGATCCCGCGCCGGGGCATCCGCGAGATCCTCGAAGCGACCGGGCGATGGCCGCTCGACGACTGGTTCACCGCCGTGGGACTACCCGACGAGGTCGCCGCACGGTGGCCCTGGAACCGACGCAGCGCGCCGACCAGCCTGGCCGAGAACATCGACGGCATGCCCGAGGACGACGACCTCAACTTCCCGATGCTCAACCTCGCTCTGCTGGAAGCGCACGGGACGGAGGTGACCACCGAGGACGTCGCCGAGAGCTGGCTGCTCGAGTTGCCGGCCGGGCGGGTGTTCACCGCCGAGCGAGTGGCCTACCGCAACCTCCTTCTTGGTCACGTCCCACCGCAGACCGCGCGGGTGCGCAACCCGTTCCGGGACTGGATCGGCGCGCAGATCCGCGGTGACGTGTTCGGCTGGGCGTGTCCCGGTGACCCGGCTCGGGCCGCCGAGCTGGCCTGGCGCGACGCCGTGCTCAGTCACACCCGCAACGGCGTGTACGGCGAGATGTTCGTCGCTGCGGCCTGCGCAAGCGCAGTGGTGGCCTCGTCGGTCGACGACGTACTCGACACCGGGTTGTCCGTCGTCCCTGCGTCCTCCCGGTACGCCGAGGCCGTGCGGTTCGCCCGGGCGCTGCCGGGCCGGCACGGCGACTTCGAGGCCGTCGTCGATGCGATCGAGCAACGCTACGGGCACCTGCACTGGGTCCACGTGCTGAACAACGCCGCACTGGTCGTCGCTGCGCTCGTGTACGGCGCGGGCGACTTCGAGCGCTCGATCACCGCCGTCGTCAGCGGCGGCTGGGACACCGACTCGAACGGTGCGACGGTCGGCTCGATCACCGGCGCGCTGACCGGCGCGTCCGGGTTGCCGCAACGCTGGACGGCGCCGCTGCGCAATCGGGTGACCTCCACGCTGAGCGGATTCGACGGCATCGGGTTCGACGCACTGGCCCGCCGGACGCTCGCGGTCGCCGAGCGAAGGGAGATACGCCAGTGAGCGGCGGCAGAATCGCGGTTCTCGGCAGCGCCAACATGGACCTGGTCGTCACCGTCGACCGGGCGCCGCAGCGGGGCGAGACCGTCCCGGGACATTCGTTGCACACCGTTCCCGGTGGCAAGGGTGCCAACCAGGCGCTGGCGGCGGCCCGAGCCGGTGGCACGGTGACGTTTCTCGGTGCGGTCGGCGACGACGAGCACGGGCGTCGGATCACCAACCTCCTGCGCGATGCGGGTATCGACGTGTCCGGGCTGGCCACTGTCGACCAGCCGACCGGGACCGCGCACATCGTCGTCGACGCGGCCGGCGACAACTCGATCGTCGTCGTTCCCGGAGCCAACGGCACGGTCAGCTCTCTCACCGAGGACCATCGGGCGGGTATCGAGGCCGCCGACCTGCTCCTGCTCCAGCTCGAACTGCCGCTGGCGGTCGTCGGCGCGGCCGCGACATATGCCCGAGAACGTGGTGTGCGTACCGTTCTCACCCCGGCGCCGGCGGTTCCCCTGCCGGACTCGCTGCTCGCCGCGGTCGACGTCCTGGTCCCGAACGAGCACGAGGCGGCGCTGCTGACCGGCGCCGGTGCTGCGGACGCGGCGGCTCGCAGCTTGGCCGCCGGTGGTCGTGACGTCGTCATCACGCTGGGCCGCTCGGGTGCGCTGCACGTCAGCGCGGCCGATCAGCCTACGGTGCGCCGAGTGCCGCCGTTCGCCGTCGACGCAGTCGACACCACCGCGGCCGGGGACACCTTCGCCGGCGTCCTCGCGGTCGGGCTCGCCGAAGGCGTGGACTGGTCCGCCTCGCTGCGCCGCGCCTCCGCTGCGGCCGCGCTGTCGGTCCAGCGGTTCGGTGCATCGTCGTCGATGCCGGGCCGCGCCGAGATCGACGCCTTCCTCGATGCCGCGGAGGTGGGCCGGTGAGCGGGCCGCTGGAAGGCATCCGAGTCGTGGACGCGGCGACGCTGTTCGCCGGGCCGATCGCCGCGATGCACCTGGGCGACATGGGTGCGGACGTCGTGAAGGTCGAGCATCCGCGCCGGCCGGACCCGTCCCGCGGGCACGGACCAGCCAAGGACGGCCACAACCTGTGGTGGAAGACGCTCGGGCGGAACAAGCGGACGGTCACCGCCGATCTGTCCCAGCCCGGCGGCCGGGAGGTGTTCCTGCGGCTTGCCGCACAGTCCGACGTGGTGATCGAGAACTTCCGGCCGGACACGTTGGAGCGCTGGAACCTCGGCTACGACCAGTTGTCGGCGGACAACCCCGGCCTGGTGCTGGCCCGTGTCACCGGCTTCGGCCAGGTCGGCCCGTACCGGCGCCGGCCCGGGTTCGGCACGCTCGCCGAGGCGATGAGCGGATTCGCGGCGATGACCGGGGAACCGGACGGCCCACCGACTCTGCCGCCGTTCGGCCTGGCCGACGGCATCACCGCGCTCGCGACGGCGTTCGCGGTGACCGCCGCGTTGCAGGCCAGGTCGCGGACCGGCGCGGGCCAGGTGGTCGACCTCTCGATCATCGAGCCGATGCTGTCGGTCCTCGGCCCGCAGATCACCCGCTGGGACCAGTTGCGGACCATTCAGCCGCGCACCGGGAACCGCTCGGTGAACAACGCGCCGCGCAACACGTACCGCACTCGGGACGGGCGCTGGGTCGCGGTGTCCACCAGCTCGCAGAGCATCGCCGAGCGAGTGATGCGCCTGGTCGGCCGGCCGGAGCTGGTGGACGAACCATGGTTCGCCACGGGTGCCGGCCGGGCCCAGCACGTCGAGGAGCTCGACGCCGCAGTCGCCGCGTGGGTGGCCGAACGGACCCGGGCCGAGGTGGTCGAAGCCTTCGAGGAAGCGCAGGCTGCGGTCGCGCCGGTGTACGACGCCTCCGACGTCGTCGCCGACCCGCAGCTGGCCGCGCTCGGCACCGTCGTGACCATGGACGACGACGATCTGGGGCCGGTGGCCATGCAGAACGTGTTGTTCCGGATGTCCGCGACGCCGGGCGAGGTGCGGTGGACCGGGCGCGCCCACGGCGCGGACACCGACGAGGTGCTCGGTGATCTTGGCTACACCGCCACTGAGATCGCCGAGCTACGCGGGGCCGGTGCGGTATGACGCTCGTGCTGACCCTGCTGTACGTGCCGGCGGACCGGCCGGACCGGGCGCACAAGGCGCTGGGGTCCGCGTCCGACGAGGTGATCCTCGACCTCGAAGATGCCGTGGCGCCGGCTGCGAAGGAAGCGGCCCGGTCGGCGGTACCGGCGCTCCTGGCCGCCCATCCGGACCGGGCGGTCCAGGTGCGGGTGAACGCGCCGTCGTCACCGTGGGGCACGGCCGATCTCGCCATGGTCGCCGACTTGCCACCGGCGGTGGCGGTGCGAGTGCCGAAGGTGACCGGCGCGGCCGACGTCGCGCGAGTCGTGGCGGCAGTCGGTGAGCGGCCGGTGCATTGCCTGATCGAGTCCGCCCGCGGCGTCGAGGCGGCGTTCGAGATCGCCCAGGCGCCGGGGGCGGCGTCCATCGGCCTCGGCGAAGCGGATCTGCGCTCCGATCTCGGGGTCACTGGGCCGGACGGGCTGGACTGGTGCCGGCAGCGGATCGTGGTGGCGGCGCGCGCGGCAGAGTTGCCACCGCCGGCGATGGCCGTCTATCCGGACCTCGCGGATCTGGACGGATTGGCGGAGTCGACCCGGCGCGGGCGGCAACTCGGGTTCGTCGGCCGGGCCGCGATCCACCCGAAGCAGCTGCCGGTCATCGAGGCGGCGTTCCGGCCGGGTGCGGCCGAGGTCGGCCGGGCTCGAGAGGTGGTGGCCGCGGTCGAGGCGGCAGCCAGCCTCGGCGACGGTACAGCGGTCCTGGCCGACGGCTCGTTCCTCGACGTTGCCATGGTCGAGCAAGCCCGGCGGGTGCTCGCCCTCGCCGCCCGCGACGACTAGGCGCGCCGGTAGGCGACGTCCACCGCGTGCCTGGTGAAGCCGGTACGCTCGTAGACCTTCAGCGCTGCGGCGTTGTCGCCTTCGACGTAGAGCTGAACGGTCTCGACACCGCCGACGTCGGCGAGATGCTGTAGCCCGACGGCGGTGAGCGCAGCCCCGAGACCGCGCCCGTGTGCTGCCGGGTGCACACCGACGACATAGACCTCGCCGATCGGCCCGCCGCCGGGATTCGACGGATCTTCGGCGTGCACCTTGGTCCAGTGAAAGCCCAGGACCTGATCGGCGTCGTCGACGGCGAGAAAGAACCCGGCCGGGTCGAAATCTGCCGCGGACTCCGCCGCGCGGATGTCGTCGATCGTCTGCCCGCCCTGCTCCGGGTGCCAGCTGAACGCGGCGTTGTTCACCTTCAGCCATGCTGCTTCGTCCTGGCCCACCACGAAGGTACGGATCCGCACGCCGTCCGGCAGCCGAACCTCGGGAAGCGGCGGAGCGTCAGGACCTACCGGCCGTCTGAGTTGCAGGAGCTCGCGGGCACGCTCGAGGCGGTGGCGCCGTGCGAGCGCGCGGGCGCCGGGCAGATCACCGTGCGCCCAGATCCACAGCTCGCCGTCCGTACGGTCCAGCAACTCCGCCAGCAACTGGCCGCCGAAGCCACGGCGTCGTCGCTGCGGATCGACCAGCAGTTCGGCGGCCAGTCGATCACCCTGGTGCGCGGTGAAGGCCACTCCGCAGACGTCCTCATGCTGGTCGGTCAGCGTCAGCGTGAGCTCGGTGCGCCCCTGCCTCGCCGCGGCCCACAAGTCGTCGGAGAACGGCGCCACGCCGTCGGCCGCCCGGGCGCGGTCGGCGAACTGGCTGATGACCGCGAGGGTGGAGGCATCGAAGGCGCCTGCGGCGAAGATGGCCATGGGGCTGAGCGTACGGTGGCCCGCCGGCCCGGCCGTCAGTCGGTGGACGCGGTGGAGTCGACCGCCTCGTCGTCAGCCCTCGCGGGCTGATCGGGTTCACCGAGCAAGGCCTCGCTGCCCGGGTGGGTACGCCCCGTGCGCGATTGCGGCGGCACGAAGCGGTAACCGACATTGCGGACCGTGCCGATGAGGGCGTCGTGGTCGGGACCGAGCTTCGCGCGCAACCGGCGCACGTGGACGTCCACCGTCCGGGTGCCGCCGAAGTAGTCGTAGCCCCACACCTCCTGCAGGAGCTGAGCGCGGGTGAACACGCGCCCGGGATGCTGGGCGAGGAATTTCAGCAACTCGAACTCCTTGTACGTGAGGTCGAGGGTGCGCCGGGCGATCTTCGCGGTGTAGGTGGCTTCGTCGATCACGAGCTCACCGGTACGGATCTCGTCCGGCGAGTCGTCGTTGGTGGCTGCGACGCGGCCCAGCGCCAGCCGGAGCCTGGCCTCGACCTCGGCCGGTCCGGCCGTGTCGAGCATGACGTCGTCGATGCCCCACTCCACCGTGACCGCGGCCAGACCGCCCTCGGTGACGATGGCCATCAGCGGGACGTCGATGCCGGTCGTGCGGATCACCCGGGTCAGGGCACGCGCGTGGGTCAGGTCGCGACGCGCGTCGACCATGACGACGTCGCCGCTGGGCGCATCGACCAGCGCTGACGCTTCAGCCGGCAGGATCCGTACCTGGTGTAGGAGGAATCCGAGCGCGGGCAACACGTCGGCCGACGACTGGGGTGAGTTGGTCAGCAGAACGATGGTCGGCATCGGTACGCCCCTCCTCCGGACGTGCTCGCACGTCACGTTCGCCCGGGTGCGTGATCCGTCACGAACGCACAAGGGACCCGGCGGCGTCGTCGCCCAGGTCCCTCGTAAGGGAGAATAGCGGACATGGCCGACCGGCTCGCTCCAGACGCCCCGGATGCGGCGCGTACGGCGCGCACGGCGCGCACGGGGCAGCGTCGGCGCCTGCTCGCCGCCGACGGCACCGTCCTGCAAGGCGAGCACTTTCCCGGCGCGGATCCCGACGACGACCTCGCGGTGGTCGTCGCGCACGGATTCACCCAGAACTCGCGCAGCCCGAAGATGCGGCTCATCGCCGGCTGGCTGAGCCAAAGCGCCGGCGTGGTCCTGATCGACCTGCGCGGGCACGGTCGCTCGCGCGGTCACTCCACGCTCGGCTGGCGCGAGGTGCTCGACGTCGACGCCGCCATCGACTGGGCGCACGCGCTCGGGTACCGGCGGGTGGCCACAGTGGGGTTCTCGCTCGGTTCGGCCGTCGTGGTCCGGCACGCCGCGTTGCACCGGGGCGTGCACGCCGTCGTGGCCGTCAGCGTACCCGGCGAGTGGCACTACCGCGGGACCGCCGCGATGCGCACGCTGCACCGGTTGATCCTGACCCGGGTCGGGCGCACGGTGCTCCGGCTCACCCGGCGCACCCGGGTGTCGCCGGCCGGTTGGGCAGCCGACCCCATCGACGCGCGAGCCGCGGCAGCCGAGGTCGACGTCCCGCTCTTGGTGGTGCACGGCGACGAGGACGACTACTTCCCGCTGCATCACGCGTGGCACGTGCACTCGGCGGCCGGCGATGCCACGCTGTGGCTGGAGCGCGGGTTCGGGCACGCCGAAGCCGGAGCGACCGAGCCGCTGATCCGGCGGATCGGTGCGTGGGTGGTCGAGCAGACGAGAGAAGAGTGACGCCGTGGCACGGGTGACGTTGCGCTACTGGGCCGCCTTGCGGTCTGCTGCGGGCGTGGCCGAACAGGTCGTGGAGGCCGACACCCTGGCGACGGCCCTGGCCGATGTGCGCTCGGCGTACGGAGCCGATTCCCGCTTCGCGGCGGTGCTCGGCATCTGCGCGGTCGTCGTCGACGAGACTCCGGCTGGTTCCCGCCGCCACGACGAGATCGTTCTGCGCGACGGCTCGATCGTCGAATTGCTGCCTCCGTTCGCCGGAGGCTGAACCGTTCGTTCGGCGATGGCGAGTCGTTGTGGACTTGTTGCCATTTCGGCGCGGTGACGGCATCGGGGTCTGGAAGCATTCTTTGTGTGCCCTCCGTCCATGCTGCGTTGACCGTCGCCGTACTGGCGGGCGTCTTGGCTTTGGCCTCGACGGCCGGCAGCACGGCGCTCGTCGGTGCCGTGGCGCTGGTGATCGTTTTCTTCGCGGTCGGAGCGGTGGCGACGACCGGAACGACGTCGGCGCGGTGGATGGCCGCACTGGCGCTTGCCTCCGGCGGCGGCGCGCTGGCGTGGACGTATGCCGAGCGCTCGGCCGACCTGGCGCCGATGGCCGCGGTGCTCGGCCCGTCGTTGGTGCTGGCGATCGTCGTGCAGCTGTGGCGGCGTGACGGCCGGGTCGGTCTCACCTCATCCTTGGCGGTCAGTGTGGCCTCCTGCGTGGCGGCGGTCCTCCCGGTGTGCTGGGTCGCGCTGCGCGAGTCCGCTGACGGCGTCTACTCCGTGGGGCTGGCGCTGCTCGGGGTCGGTGCCGTCGGGCTGGTCGAGGCGATTCCGGTCTCGCGCGGGGCGCGGCGGGTGGTCGGGGTACTGCTGGGTGCGGTCGCTGCCGGAGCCGTGGTCATGACCGTCGAACGCATCGGCGAGGCGGTGCCCCCGGTGAGCGCGGTCGTGGTGACGGCCTTCTCCGGGCTGATGGCGGCCATCGCCTTCGCCGCCGTCGACCGCCTGGCTGACGACGCCGTCGCGGCTTCCAGGCGCGTCGGAGCCCGGTCCGAGCACGAGCGAGTCGGACAGCGCGCCGCTCATCGAATCGGTGGGTCCGGCGTCGGCGCCGAAAGCGCGGCCCGCTCGGCTGAGTCCGCGGGCATGGCTGAGCCGGACAGCATGTCTGAGCCGGCCGGCGAACCGGACGATGCGCCGGTGGGCGCTCCCGCCGGTGTTCGCGGCGCCGGTGCGTTGCTGGCGATGCGTGTCACGCTGCCGTTCGTGGCGTCAGCACCTGCTGCGTTCGTTCTGGGGCGGATCTTCGTCGGCTGATCCGGCGGCCCCGGAACATCGGCCGCCACGGCGCTGTTGTCCCGAGCGTGACGGGTGTGATCGTGTTTCTCACTGTGCTGGTCGCTGCTTCGACCTTCGGGGTGTGGCAGCGCCGGCGCGACGGGCGGGTGCGGCCAGCGACGCCGAGCGATCACGCCGACGCCGACACCGGCGAACGCTTGAGCGCAGCCGAGATCGGCGCCGAACTCGGCGAACGAGCCACGCTCGTGCAGTTCTCGTCGGCCTTCTGCCAACCCTGCCGCGCAGCGCGGGCGACATTGGCGCACGTCGCGGCCGACACCGAGGGCGTCGTCCACGTCGAGATCGACGCCGAAGCCAATCTCGATCTGGTTCGCCGACTGTCTGTGCTGCGCACGCCCACCACGCTGGTGCTCGACCACACGGGACGAATCGTCGGCCGCGCGAGCGGGGCGCCCCGGCTCCACGACGTCCGCGCCGCGCTGCCGGCCTGACCGGCCGTCCAAATTCGGGCCACACCTTGAGACGTGTGTCTCACCATATGGCCATCGCGATGACGTGGGTCTCCAGGGGCCGTAAGCTCGATGGCATGTTCCGTACAGAGCTGTGGAAGCGCCGCGCCATCGACTTCGGTCGTGCGGCTTCCATGCTCTGTCGCATGTCCTGACGAGGAACGGTCGCGGGCACGATCTTCCGCGGGTGCCGTCGAGCAGTGTCCGACGAACACCGCCGTTCACGACGTTGTACATCCGTCTTTTCCACGTCAGGAGAGTCATGCAGAGCACTTCGCCCGGGGTCGATCCCCGTGGTTTGCGCTTCGCAGCGACGCTGACCACCGTTGTTCTCGCCGTCGCACTGCTCACCGGTAGTAGCTGGGTCTTGGCCGCGCAGACGCTCGTCTTCGCCGTCGGCGCACTGGCCGGCCCGGCAGCCTCGCCGTACGGACGGCTCTTCGCGTGGTCGGTGCGCCCACGTCTCAGCGCACCGAAACACCTCGAGGACGCAGCCGCGCCACGGTTCGCGCAAGCCGTCGGGCTGATCTTCGGCCTGGTCGGACTAGCCGGGCACGTGGTGTCGGTCGAGCTCGTCACGTACGTAGCCGTCGGCGCCGCATTCGCGGCCGCGTTCCTCAACGCCGCCTTCGGCTTCTGCCTGGGCTGCGAGATCTATCTCACCTACCGGCGCTTCATACCGTCCCATCACCCCAACCCCACCACGGAGGTGGCTTCATGAGTCGCGAGTCCGCTCTCGTCTCGGCCGACTGGGTCGAGCAACATCTCGACGACCCCAAGGTCGTTCTGGTCGAGGTCGACGAAGACACCACGGCCTACGACAAGAACCACATCAAGGGCGCGGTCAAGATCAACTGGACCAGTGACCTGCGTGACCCGGTACGTCGCGACTTCGTCTCCAAGGAGCAGTTCGAGGCCCTGCTCAGCAGGCTGGGCATCGCGAACGACCACACCGTCGTCCTCTACGGCGGCAACAACAACTGGTTCGCCGCGTACGCCTACTGGTACTTCAAGGTCTACGGCCACGAGGACGTCCGCCTGCTCGACGGCGGCCGCAAGATCTGGGAGCTCGAGAGCCGCGAACTCGTCGACACCGTGCCCGAGCGCGCGGCCACCACGTACACCGCGAAGGACCCCGACAACTCGATCCGGGCCTTCCGCGACGAGGTGATCTCGGCGATCGGCCAGCAGAACCTGGTCGACGTGCGCTCGCCCGACGAATACGCCGGCCGGCTGCTGGCTCCGGCGCACCTGCCGCAGGAGGTCTCGCAGGTCGGCGGCCACATCCCGACGGCGGCGAACGTGCCGTGGAGCAAGGCGGCCAACGACGACGGCACCTTCCGCTCCGACGAGGAGCTTCGCGCCCTGTACAGCGAGGCAGGTGTCGACTTCGACAAGGACACCATCGCCTACTGCCGGATCGGCGAGCGCTCGTCGCACACGTGGTTCGTGCTGCGCGAGATCCTGGGTGTGCAGAACGTGAAGAACTACGACGGATCCTGGACCGAGTACGGCTCCCTGATCGGCGTGCCGGTCGCGACGGGTGACGAGCCGGGGACGGTGTAAGTCATGTGCGGAGCCACCACTGGAGGCGTCTCGCTCGACGGCGTCGACGTCACGAAGGAGACGGTGATCCAGGGCGTGGTGCACCGCGCGGACGCGCCCCTGGCCGGTGCGTACGTGCGGCTGCTCGACTCCGGCGGTGAGTTCACGGCCGAGGTGCCGACGAGCACGACGGGACAGTTCCGGTTCTTCGCTGCTCCCGGCACCTGGAAGCTGCGGACGCTCGCGCCGGGGGCGCAGCCGGTGGATCGCGCCGTCGTGGCCGACACCGGCGTCACCGAGGTCGACGTCCACGTCCCCTGAGGTTCGTGTCAAATGATCATGTTCACTAGGTATTCGCCTGGTCCACCACCCGTGCACGCCTGGTGATGCAGCACAACGCCTAGTGGTGTGTCTCGACGGCCGGCCGCGGGGTGGCACCACGAGGTGAACCGCCGGGTAGCGCCACGAGGCGAACCGTCGGGTGGGCGCCACGAGGCGAATCGCCGGGTGGCACCACGAGGCGATCTGTCGCATCACCAGGCGTGCAAGGGTGGTACGGCAGGCAATCACCTAGTGAACATGATCATTTTTCAGTAGACGAGAGTGCGGACGTCGTCGGCGAGGATCTCCTCGACGAACGTCGGCGCTCCGGCGATGCGGATGCCGGGCAGGACGTCGTCGGGCCCGATCTCGCGCCGCGCCGCACACTGCGTGCACAGCGTCACCGTGCCACCTGCGACCAGGGCGTCCAGCAGGTCGGGCAACGGCGCCGCGTGCGGCAGCTCGAACTCAGCGGCGCGGCCGGGCAGCGCGAACCACGCCGACTCCCCGGTGAGCCACAGCGACACCGTCGCCCCCGCCGCGAGTGCCGTCGAAGCGACCGTGAACGCCTGCGAACAGCGCTCCGGCGCATCGGTACCTGCGGTGACCTTGACGACGAGGCGACGCTCCATGGCACCCCAGCCTACGGCGGCGCGTGTGGCGCCGGGGATAGACTCCGGTACGTGCTGGAATTCGCCTTCACCGGCCCGCTCGTCCTGGTCAGCGTGGCCGCCGGAGTCATCGCGGTGTTCGTCGCGCGCAAGCTCTACCAGGGCCGGGCCTGAATCACCGTGATCGAGATCCCCGACGACCTCCACGAGGCGTGTTACCCCATCTCGTGGCTGCTCGGCCGCTGGGAAGGCGTTGGACTCGGCGACTACCCCACCATCGAGGCCTTCCGGTTCGGCCAGGAGGTGGAGTTCACCTACCTGCCGGGCAAACCGTTCCTGTCGTACTCCAGCAAGAGCTGGATCCTCGACGACGACGGCAACCTGGTGCGGCCTGCCGCGCGGGAGACCGGCTATTGGCGCCCACAGGCCGACGGCGAGATCGAAGTGCTGCTCAGCCACCCCACGGGCTTCGTGGAGATCTACATCGGCCAGGTCGAGCCGGCCAAGATCGAGATGGCGACCCGAGGCGTACTGAAGACCGAGGGCGCCAAGGACTACCGGACTGGGCACCGGTTGTATGGTCTGGTCAAGGGCACCTTGATGTACGTCTACGAGATGTCGGCCATGGGCCATGAGCTCACCCCGCACTTGTCGGCCGAGCTCAAGAGAGTCACCGGAGCATCCGAGGCCCAGGGGTGACCGGATCCACCGGGATGGGTGCGCCCGGTGTCGGTGTTGGAGGCAGTATGAGCGCCGATCAGACCTATCGCAGCCCGTGGTTGGACCGACCCGGAGCCGTGGCAGCGGCCGAACCCGACGCCGGGGTCGCCGCGCACTACGGTGACCCGCTGCGCGAACAGCGCATGCTGGCCGCCGGTGACGGCGTGGTGGACCTGTCACACCGCGGTGTCGTACGTGTGGCCGGGCCCGATCGCTTGAGCTGGCTGCACCAGCTGCTGACCCAGCACGTGGAACACCTCGAGCCGCAGCAGGCGACGTCGGCGTTGATCCTCGACGCGAACGGCCGGGTGGAGCACGCGCTGTACGGGGTCGACGACGGCGAGGCGATCTGGTTCCACGTCGAGCCCGGCACCACGGAGGCGTTGACCGGTTACTTGCGTTCCATGACGTTCTGGTCGCAGGTCGAGGTCGACGACGTCAGCGAGCGCTACGCCGTCGTGTGGGAGCCGCTTGCGCAGCCTTCCACGCTGCTGGCCCGGGTCACCGACCGTGGCCGCGACGTGTTCGTCCCCCGAGACGAGCTGGTGAGCTATCTCGGATCCGCCGGCTCGCCGGCCGGCGTCTGGGCCTACGAGGCCCTGCGGATCGAGGCCCGGGAGCCCCGGTTGGGACGCGAGACCGACGAACGCACCATTCCGCACGAGGTCGGCTGGATCGGTACCGCGGTACACCTGGACAAGGGGTGTTACCGGGGCCAGGAGACCGTGGCTCGGGTCCACACGCTGGGCCGGCCACCGCGGCGGCTGGTTCTGCTGCATTTGGACGGCTCGGTGGAACACCTGCCCGCCCACGGTGACGACGTCATCCACGGCGAGCGAGTCGTGGGCTACGTCGGCACGGCGATGCATCACCACGAACTCGGCCCGATCGCACTCGCGGTGGTCAAGCGCAACGTGCCGGTGGACGTCGACCTGGTGGCCGGGGGAGTGGCTGCCGCCCAAGAGGTCGTCGTCGATCCTGAGGTCGGGCTGCACGTCCGCCCGCAACTGCGCTGAGGCCGTCAGCGGGATCAGACGTCGACGATCAGCGTCACCGGACCGTCGTTGACCAAGCTGACCTGCATGTCCGCGCCGAACACGCCGGTGGCGACGTCAGCACCCAGGTCGCGAAGCGCGGCGACGAACGCCTCGACCAGCGGTTCGGACACCGGGCCGGGAGCGGCCGCGCCCCACGACGGGCGGCGTCCCTTGGCGGTGTCGGCGTAGAGCGTGAACTGGCTGACCACGAGGAT
The DNA here is from genome assembly GCF_027324685.1 of Haloactinopolyspora sp. Taxonomy (NCBI): domain Bacteria; kingdom Bacillati; phylum Actinomycetota; class Actinomycetes; order Jiangellales; family Jiangellaceae; genus Haloactinopolyspora; species Haloactinopolyspora sp. The sequence goes on along the minus strand of NZ_DAHVSH010000034.1, from coordinate 34,389 downwards.
CGGCGCGCCCACGTCGGAGGCGGAACGCTCATCATCGAGGATGCGCAGGCCCCACACCTTGCGGGCCAGCTTCGCCGCCGTGTCGTTGTCGTCGTCGTGGGTGACGCCCACCAGGACGAGCAGGCCCTGTGCGCCGTCCCCCGGATCGATGGCACCGACGACGTCACCGTCGACGCTGACCGAGGCCGAGGTGACTCGCTGGATCACTGCACGCATGGTCACAGATCTTGCCACCGGCGACGTGGCCGACCCTGCAGCGGGGCACCGTGACAGGATCGAGCGCGAGACGAGGAGGTTCGCGTGAGGCCAGCCCAGGAACCAGCCCGGGAACCAGTCCAGGAGCCAGTCCGGGAACCATCCCACGGGCCGACCCGGACCGTCGTCGTGGCCGAGGTCGTCCGGTCGGGTCTCGTGGAGTCCAGGCATCACGGTTCGGTCGTGGCGGTGGATGCCGACGGCTCGGTCGTGCTCCAGGCCGGAGACGTCGACGTGCCGATGTATCCGCGCTCGGCGAACAAGCCGGCGCAGGCGGTGGCGATGGCCCGGCTCGGGCTGCCGCTGGAGGGTGAGCTGCTCGCGTTGGCCGCGGCCAGCCACTCCGGTGAGCGGTTTCACCGGCACGGCGCGCTGGACATCTTGGGCAAAGCCGGGCTCGAGGAGTCCGCGCTCCAGAACACCCCCGGGTGGCCCGGCGACACCGCTTCCATGCTGGCGATGGCCAGGCAGGGCGAGCACGAGTCCGCTCTGGCCGCCGATTGCTCCGGCAAGCATGCTGCGATGTTGCTCACGTGCGTGGTCAACGGGTGGTCGACGGCGGACTACCTCGACTCCGCGCATCCACTGCAGACGGCGATTCGAGCCACGGTCGCCGAACTGGCCGGCGAACCGGTCTCGCACACCGGCGTGGACGGCTGTGGTGCGCCGCTGTTCGCACTGACGCTGACCGGGCTGGCGCGGATGTACCAGGCGTTGGCCACGGCGCCGAGCGGTAGCCCGGAGCGGCGCGTGGTGGACGCGATCAGGATGCACCCGGAGTTCGTCAGCGGGACGTCCCGCGACGAGGCGAAACTCATCCGCAGCGTGCCGGGGCTGTTCTGCAAGGGTGGCGCCGAAGCCGTGCTGGCGGCCGGGCTGCCGGACGGACGAGCGGTCGCGGTCAAGATCGACGACGGCGGCGCGCGGGCGCGCATGGTCGCTCTGGTCGCGGCGCTCGAGCGGCTGGGCGTCGACGCTTCGGTGCCGGCCGAGCTCGCGACGGTTCCGGTGCGAGGCGGCGGTGCCGTGGTGGGAGAGGTTCGCGCCGCGCGGTCCTGGTGATCGCCGCGACCTCCGCACGGCGCCAGAGGCGGCGCGCGATGTACCGTGGCGACGTGCTCTTCCTGCGCCGTTACGCATGGCGAATCGGACTTGCGGCGGTGATCATCGTCATCGCCGCCGTCAGCATGGCGCCGACCAGCGGAACGGTTCTGGACCTGCGTGCCAGCGGCATCGAGGTGGAGCCCTCCGGTGAGACGGCGACGGTGGCGCCGTCGTCGTCGGCGACGTTCGTGCCCGGAACCAGCGTCTTGAGCACGGCGGACCACCACGACCCGGCCGTGGCCCGCCGCGTCGCGGCTGACCGTGCTTGGCTTCGCGCCGGCACCATTCCGGGCGAGCGCACCGAGTACGCGGACATGGCCGAACGAGCCCTGCTCGATCTCCGCGCGCTGACGGCGGACTCCGGTGCGCTGATGGCGGCTCCGGTGTCGTCGTGGCGGTACGTGTGGCCGCGCGACGCCTCGTTCGCCATCGCTGCCTTCGCGGTCACCGGGCACCATGACGACGCCGCTGACGTGTTCGGCTTCCTGGCCGGGGTGGCGCCGGAGGACGGCCGGTGGGAGGCGCGATACCGGACCGACGGCAGTGGTCCGCCCGATGACCGGCCGCAGCAGCTGGACGGGGCCGGCTGGGTGCTGTGGGCGCTGTGGACCTTCCTGCGTTCCGAGCCCGACGACGACCTGGCTGCCGACGTCATCGACACGATGCGCGAGGCGGCGGTGGATTCGGCCGATGCCATCGTCGACTCGCTCGACGAGGACGGGCTGCCCGAGGTGTCGTCGGATTACTGGGAGAAGTCCGAGTCGGAGGTGACCCTCGGGGTGGCGGCGCCGTTGGCCTCGGGGCTGCACGCCGCCATCGCGCTCGCCCCGGAGTTGGGGGTCGACGACACCGCGTGGCGCGCGGCTTCGGCCCGGCTCGACGCCGCCCTGCACGAGCGGTTCGGCTCGCATGGTTACCCCCGGACGTTGCCGGACGGGGGAGCTGACGCCGCGGTGAGCTTCCTCGCGCCGCCGTTCGCGCCGCCGGCCTCTGCCGTGCGCGATGCCGTGGTCTCAGCCGAGGAGGCCCTGCGGGTTCCGAACGGTGGGCACCGACCCGGTGAGGCGTGGACCAAGGACGTCGGGGTGGCCTGGACTCCCGAGACCGGCCTGCTGGCTCTGGCGCTGGCCGGCCAGGGCGAACGGGATCATGCGGAGCGGCTGCTGACGTTCCTCGACACCTACCGGACCCCGCACGGGTCGCTGCCCGAGAAGGTCGACTCCAGTGCCGAGCCGGCCTCGGTGGCGCCGTTGGCCTGGACGTCGTCGCTCGTCCTGCTCACGTTGACCGAGCTCACCGACGGGCTGCCGGTGGTGCCGATTCCGCGGTGACAACCGTCCGGGTGCTAGCTGTTAGTTTGCGAATGCTTGCAATTGTTAGCTAGCATCGTGGTATGGCGAAGGTGGACATCGGCGAGTTCCTGCGCGAGCAACGTCGCAGTGCGCAGCTGTCGTTGCGACAGCTCGCCGACCTGACCGGAGTCAGCAACCCGTATCTGAGCCAGATCGAGCGTGGGCTGCGTAAGCCGTCGGCCGACGTGCTGCACCAGATCGCCAAGGCGCTGCGGATCTCGTCCGAGGCGCTGTACGTGCGGGCGGGTCTGCTCGACGAACCGAGCGGGGTCAGCGACGTCCAGGACGCCATCCTCGCCGACCCGATCCTCGACGAGCAGCAAAAGCGCGCGCTGCTCGACGTCTATGCCTCGTTCGTCGCCGCCCGGCGCGGCGAGCGGACCGAAGAAGGGTGACTTCCATGACCGACGTTCACACCACCGAGACCGAGGCCCCAGCGGCCGAGCGAAACCCGCTCTACGCGATGGCCGGCGCCGCCGACGCCGCGGTCGCCACCTTGCGTGAGCTGCCGACACGCGTATCCGGCGTGGTCGGCGACGACGAGCTGCGGGCGGACGTGCGCCGCCGGTTCAACGAGCTGCCGGCCGATGTCAAGGCGTGGCGCGCCAGCTTCCCCGAACTGGTCCTGCAGGCGCAGGGGCGAGCCGCCGACCTTCCGCAGCGGCTGCGCGAGCGCGTCGAAACCGCCTCGCGTGAGGCCGTCAAGACCTACGGCGAGCTCTCTGTGCGCGGCGAGGGCGTCGTCGAGCGGCTGCGCGGCCAGTACGGCCCCGCCGTGCACACCGTCGTGGCGAACGTGCGAGGGTACGTGGCCGGTGCTGCCGACGAGGTCGCCGAGGTCACGGAGAAGGCTGCCGACACGTTCAGTCAGAAGCGCAAGTCACGCTGACCGTCGTCGTCGCCGGCAGCCTGCGGAGTTCGACAGCGGAAATCCGCGACAAAGCACTCCTTGGCTGTCGAGCGGCGTCACGTACAGTGGACGCGTGAACACGTTCGGGGACTTCCAGTCGTGGCTGTTGGTGTCGCTCGGCGTGGCCGCCTTGGCATTGAAGGGCTACGCCCTGATCGACGCCGCCCGGGTTCCCACGCGAGCGTTCCCTGCGGCCGGAAAGCTGACCAAGCCGATCTGGCTGGGCATTCTCGGTGTGGCGACGGTGGTCGAACTGGCCGTCTTCCCGGCGCCGCTGTTCTTCCTCAACATCATCGGCGTCGTCGGCGCCGCGGTCTATCTCGTCGACGTACGCCCCGCCGTGCGCGCCGTGGGTGGCGGACGCCGGGGCTCCACCACCCACGACGGGCCGTACGGCCCCTGGTGAGCTTGGGGCGGCACGCCCGCCACACCAGTGACGACCGACGGCATCCGCTCCCTACGTGTTCACTGCTCGGCGAGCAGGTCGAAGGCGTCCTCAGCGAGCTGGAAGAACGCGGTGTGATCGGCGAGCGCCGAGGGCTCGGCGGCCGCAGCCAGCATGACGTAGACGAATCGGTGCCCGTCCACGCGTTCGGCGTACCACGACCCCGTGACCACCCCAGGCGCGCTGCCACCTTTGAACGCGACGTAGGGCCACATGTCGGAGTCGATGTTCACGCCGCGATTGCTGCTGAGAATGTCGCGCAGCTGCTGGTCGTTCGCCGTGCCGGTCTCTTCGTGCAGCGAGACCAACGCCGCGCAGACGTCAGCGGCCGACGCGAACCACCCGACGCCGGCCGGCCAGGCCGGATCGCGCACGTCGCTCGCGCTCAGCGGCAATGCGCCGGACGGTAGCCCGGCCAGCATCTGCTGGCGACCGGCTGTGTCGGCTGCTGCCCACCGGTCGCGGAGCCCTCCGGGGCCCCACCCCACCGAGAACAATTCCCGAGTGGTCAGGAACGGCGTGTTCAGCTGCGGATCCGCGTGGCCCATGTCGGCCATCGCCGCTTCGACGGCGTCGCGACCCAGCAACAGGGCCAGGAGGTCGGCTCCGGTGTTGTCACTGACGGCGATCATGCCGGCGGCGGCTTCAGCCACCGACACTCCGGTGCCGTCAGGCTCGTTCTGCAGCTCACCGGTCGGCAGACTGCGGGTGTCGTCGGTGATGGTCAGCTGGTCGCTCCAGGCGACGTCGCCGTCGGCCACGGCGGTAGCGAGCGCGCCGAGCACGTACAACTTGAAGATCGACGCGATCGGCCGGGGAGAGCGGGGGTCGATCCGGCTGATCGGCTCGCATCGGCCGGCATCGGTGACGCGCGCCGCCAACAGCCCGACGTCCGCGTCGAGCGCCGTGAGCTGATCGTGCAGGTCCTGCCACGTCGACGCCGCCGGGGCCTCGGCGCCGGGCGCGGGCTGGACGACCAGGGTGGTGATGTCGCCGTCGGCATCCACCGAGATGACCATGCGCCACGACCGTCCGGAGCCGTCGAGCAGCCCGACCACCGCGTCCCGCCCGGTGACGTCGACGTTCACCGGGCGCCACGGGCCGAGCGGGCGCAACTGGTCGAAGACCGTCCTGACGTCATCAGCCGGGACCTCGGTGAGGAATTCCGCGGCGAATCGCTCCGCGGCCACGTCGACCGCCGGTCCCGTGTCGTGGCCGAGCTCGTCGAGGACCCATCGCGCCTGCCGTCCGACGGGGGAGTCCGGCAACTGCGCGGTGCCCGGTTTCGAGCCGGCGTCGTGTGCCGTCGAGGTCGCCGGAGACGACGCCGTGTCCACGCCCCCGGTGCAGCCGGCCAGCGCGGCCACAGCCAGTAGGGCAGCGCCGGCCCACGCCGGACGATGACGCACGATGCCCACCCACGACTCCCGACTTTCGTGACCGACGGCCCGCGAGCCACTTTACGGAGCCCGCCCCGATGGCCACTGGCGCGGTCAGCAGGCTGCGCCCTGGCTTCGCCTGCAGCGAACGCGGGCCTGCTGAGTGCTCTGGAGTGGAACATCGGGCGCCGTACGTGGTGTTCTTACGGCACGGAACGTAAGACAGGTCCGCACCATGTCTCACTCCCCGGGCGCACCATCGGGGATGCGACCGGGGGCGGATATAGCATCGAATGGTCAGATGTGGGAGCTTGCAGCCCTCACAGCCGACCGCTCGGCAAGGAGCGCCACTGATGTTCGAGAGGTTCACCGACCGCGCGAGGCGCGTTGTCGTCCTGGCCCAAGAAGAGGCCCGGATGCTCAACCACAACTACATCGGCACCGAACACATCCTGCTCGGTCTCATCCACGAGGGTGAGGGTGTGGCGGCGAAGGCGCTCGAGAGTCTCGGCATCTCGCTCGAGGCAGTGCGCCAACAGGTCGAAGAGATCATCGGCCAGGGACAGCAGGCGCCCAGTGGGCACATCCCGTTCACGCCGCGCGCCAAGAAGGTCCTCGAGTTGAGCCTGCGCGAGGCGCTGCAGCTCGGCCACAACTACATCGGCACCGAGCACATCCTGCTCGGCCTCATCCGCGAGGGCGAGGGCGTTGCTGCTCAGGTCCTGGTGAAGCTGGGGGCTGACCTCAACCGCGTCCGCCAGCAGGTCATCCAGTTGCTTTCCGGGTACCAGGGCGGCAAGGAGGCCGCCACGGCCGGCGCCGGCACTCAGGGCGAGGCGCCGTCGAGCTCGCTGGTGCTCGACCAGTTCGGGCGCAACCTCACCCAGGCCGCCCGTGAAGGCAAGCTCGACCCGGTCATCGGCCGCGAGGACCAGATCGAGCGGGTCATGCAGGTGCTGTCGCGCCGCACCAAGAACAACCCGGTCCTGATCGGCGAGCCCGGCGTGGGTAAGACCGCTGTCGTCGAAGGCCTGGCCCAGGCCATCGTCAAGGGCGAGGTCCCTGAGACGCTGAAGGACCGCCACGTCTACACGCTCGACCTCGGCGCCCTGGTGGCGGGTTCGCGCTACCGCGGTGACTTCGAGGAACGGCTGAAGAAGGTCCTGAAGGAGATTCGCACCCGCGGCGACATCATCCTGTTCATCGACGAGATCCACACGCTGGTCGGTGCCGGGGCCGCGGAGGGCGCCATCGACGCTGCGTCGATCCTCAAGCCGATGCTGGCTCGGGGCGAGCTGCAGACCATCGGCGCCACCACGCTCGACGAGTACCGCAAGTACGTCGAGAAGGATGCCGCGCTGGAGCGCCGCTTCCAGCCGATCCAGGTGGCCGAGCCGACGCTGCCGCACACCATCGAGATCCTCAAGGGCCTGCGCGACCGCTACGAGGCGCACCACCGGGTCTCGATCACCGACAGCGCTCTGGTGGCCGCGGCGCAGATGGCTGACCGCTACATCTCCGACCGCTACCTGCCGGACAAGGCCATCGACCTCATCGACGAGGCCGGCGCCCGGCTGCGTATCCGGCGCATGACGGCGCCGCCGGACCTACGGGAGTTCGACGACCGCATCGCTGACGTCCGGCGCGAGAAGGAGTCTGCGATCGACTCGCAGGACTTCGAGAAGGCCGCGTCGCTGCGCGACAAGGAGAAGCAGCTCATCGCGCAGAAGATCGAGCGCGAGAAGCAGTGGAAGGCCGGCGACCTCGACGTCGTCGCCGAGGTCGATGACGAGCTGATCGCCGAGGTGCTCGCATTCTCCACCGGTATCCCGGTGTTCAAGCTGACCGAGGAGGAGACATCCCGGCTGCTGAACATGGAAGAAGAGCTGCACAAGCGGATCATCGGCCAGGAAGACGCGATCAAGGGTCTGTCCAAGTCGATTCGCCGTACTCGCGCCGGGCTGAAGGACCCGAAGCGTCCCGGTGGCTCGTTCATCTTCGCCGGCCCGTCCGGGGTCGGTAAGACCGAGCTGTCCAAGACGCTGGCGGAGTTCCTCTTCGGTGACGAGGAGGCGCTGATCCAGCTGGACATGAGCGAGTTCTCCGAGAAGCACACCGTCTCGCGGCTGTTCGGTTCGCCTCCGGGCTACGTCGGCTACGAGGAAGGCGGCCAGCTCACCGAGAAGGTGCGCCGGCGTCCGTTCTCGGTCGTGCTGTTCGACGAGGTCGAGAAGGCCCACCCGGACATCTTCAACTCGCTGTTGCAGGTGCTCGAGGACGGTCGGCTCACCGACGCCCAGGGGCGTGTGGTCGACTTCAAGAACACCGTGATCATCATGACCACGAACCTCGGTACTCGCGACATCGCCAAGGGCGTCAACCTCGGGTTCTCCGCGGCTGACGACAACGAGGCGACGTACGACCGGATGAAGGCCAAGGTCACCGAGGAGCTCAAGCAGCACTTCCGGCCGGAGTTCCTCAACCGGGTCGACGACATCGTCGTGTTCCACCAGCTCACGCAGGACGAGGTGCTGCGCATCGTCGACCTGCGGGCCTCCGAGCTGGACGAGCGGCTCAAGGACAAGGACATGGGCCTCGAGCTGACTCAGGCAGCCAAGGAGCTGCTGGCCCAACGCGGCTTCGATCCGGTGATGGGTGCGCGGCCGTTGCGGCGGGCCATCCAGCGCGAGATCGAGGACACGATGTCGGAGAAGATCCTGTTCGGCGAGCTCAAGCCGGGCGAGATCGTCGTGGTCGACGTCGAAGGCGAAGGCCGCGACGCGCGGTTCACCTTCACCGGCAACCCGAAGTCGGAGCTTCCCGACGTCGCGCCGGTGGGTGCCGCCACAGCCGGTGGATCGTCCTCGGCCGCCGAGGGTGAGACCACGGCCTGACCGCACGACGGCAGTACGAGAACGGCCCCGCTTCCCGAATCGGGAGGCGGGGCCGTTTCGGCTCACCCGGTGCGAACGAATCCGTCCGCGAGTGACGGGTCCGTCAGAGCGTGCCCATGTCCACGTCGCACTCTTCCTCGGCGTGCGTGGCGATGTTCTCGAAGTTCGTCTGGACGTCAGCCATGCCCTCCAGCTGCTCCATGACCTCCGGGTCGCTCATGGCCTCGGGGTCGTTGAAGTCGACGTCGAGCTCGGACAGCGTGGTGAACGCGTCGGTCACCGCGGTCCAGTCCTCCTTGACCTCGTCGGGGGCCGAATCGGCGACCGATTCCAGCTTCTCGGTCATGTCCGACAACGCGCCGGGGTCGGTCAGGGCGGTGTCGGCGTCGGAGAGCTCGGACTCGGTGTTCTTGAGCTCGTCGCAGTAGTCGCCGCCGTCGCTGCCGCAGGCCGTCACCGACATGACGAGCGCGGTGGCCCCGAGGATCGACGCGACCTTGGTGACACGATTCATTAGGTGATCTCCTGATGTGAAGTGTTCGGTAAACCGGGCCGACCTTACCTGATGGGCCCGACAGCCGTACGCCCGCTTCACAATTCGATACCGGCTGGGCAACAGATCGCGGTTGGTCTTCCCGTCAGAGGGTAGAGCCTCAGAATCGTGAGCCCGACACTGGGCGTGGGAGGCACCTACAGTGGGAAACGTGAGTGAGCGGAAGATCGAATGCTGGCTGACCGACATGGACGGCGTTCTGGTGCACGAGCAACAGGCCATCCCCGGAGCAGCGGAATTCCTGCAGCGGCTGGCCGACCGTGAACGGCGGTTCCTCGTGCTGACCAACAACTCGATCTACACACCCAGAGACCTGCAGGCCCGCCTGGCCAGATCATCCGGTATCAACCTGCCGGAGGAGTCCATCTGGACCTCCGCGCTGGCCACAGCTCAGTTCCTCGACGACCAGAAGCCGCACGGCACCGCCTACGTCATCGGCGAGGCCGGCCTGACGACGGCGTTGCACGAGGTGGGCTACGTGCTGACGGACACCGACCCCGACTACGTCGTGCTCGGTGAGACCCGGACGTACTCCTTCGAGGCCATCACCAGGGCGATCCGGCTCATCGGCGGCGGCGCCCGGTTCATCGCGACGAACCCGGACTCCACCGGCCCGTCCCCCGAAGGGCCGCTACCGGCGACCGGCGCCGTGGCGGCCATGATCACCCGCGCGACCCAACGAGACCCCTATTACGTGGGCAAGCCCAACCCGATGATGTTCCGCAGCGCGCTGAACCGCATCGAGGCGCACTCGGAGACCACCGCCATGGTGGGCGACCGGATGGACACCGACATCGTGGCGGGCATCGAGGCCGGCCTGTCGACCTACCTGGTATTGACTGGCTCGACGACGCGCGCTGAGATCGACCGGTACCCGTTCCAGCCGAATCACGTGATCGACTCGGTTGCCGACCTCATCGACGTCATCTGAACCCGCGGCCGTCAGCGGGCCACGAGCGACCAGCCGTCGGCGGTGAACGCCTCGGGGTGCTTCTCGCCGTGGAACGTCGGCAGACCCCGGGTCCGCACCTTGACGTCGTCCACGTGCACGCCCCGGCCCTCGTAGAGCGGGTCGGTCGTGTAGGTCCAGCGCAGCACCGCGTCGCCGGACACACCCGGCAGCTCCGCTCGCGCCGGCCACCAATGCCGCCCGTGGTATCCGCTGACCACGCCGTCGTCGGCCTCGATCCGCTCGTCACCGTGGCGGGCGGTGAACGGCACCGGCTCCCAGCTCTCGCCGTCATCGGTGGAGATCTGCAGGCTGAGCAGGTCGGTGCTCTCGGTGTCGGCGAACAGGTCGAACGTCACCGTCGACGTGCCCTGCAACCGGACCGGCAGGTCGAGCGTCGACGTGGCCGATCCGCCGTCGGCCGCCGCCCACGAGGTGTCACCGGAGCGAGGTGCGACGGCGAGCGCGTAGGCCAGTTCGTGGGCGACATCCCGGCGAGCCGGGTTGATCGAGCCCCAGTCCCGCGAGGGGTGCACCCGGTTGGTCAGCAGGATGACGAACGAGCGCGACTGTAGATCGATGACCATGCTCGTGCCGGTGTACCCGGTGTGTCCGGCCGTGGACGGCGAGGACAGCGCGTCCATGAACCAGCGTTGGTTCAGCTCGAAGCCCAGCCCGTGATCGTTGCCGGGGAACGCCTCGTTCTCGTTGGTGAGCATCGCCTCGACCGTGGCGCGGTCGAGGATGCGAGCGCCGTCGTATGCTCCGCCGTTCAGGATCGCCTGCGCGAGCCGGGCGAGGTCGTCGACGGTGCCGAACACGCCCGCGTGTCCCGCGACGCCACCGAACGACCAGGCGTTCTCGTCATGAACCTCGCCATGCACCATGCCGCGGTCGGGGACGGCCTGGAACTCGGTGGCCGCGATCCGCGGCAGCAGTTCCGGTGCCGGGTTGTAGCCGGTGTCGTCCATGCCGAGCGGGTCGGTGATGCCTTCACGCACCAGCTCAGCCAGGCCGCGTCCAGTGACTTCCTCGGCGACCCACCCCGCGGTGATCATGTTGAGGTCGGAGTACTCGTACGCAGTGCCCGGCTCGGCTTCGGGCGTGGCGTTCATGACGGCGTCGAACCGCGCCTGGTTCGAGGGCTCACGCCACAACGGCAGCCAGGAGACCAGGCCGCTGGTGTGCGTCAGCAACTGCCGCACGGTGATGTCCTGCTTGCCGTTCGCCGCGAACGGCGGAAGGTAATCGGCCACGGGCGCGTCCAGGTCGATCAGCCCGGCCTCCACCTGCTGCAGGACGACGATGGTGGTGAACAGCTTCGAGACCGATGCCAGGTCGTAGATGGTGTCGGTGGTCGCCGCCACCCGCTTGTCCGGGGGCAGCGGCGTCCCGTCGGCGTCGGCGTAGCGGAGCGACCAGCCGGCGGCGTCCTCGGCCACGATCTGCCCGTCGTGGGCGGCCAGCACCACGGAGCTGGCGTACAGCGGGTGATCCGCGCCCGGTGCGGGCTCGGTGTAGGACGCCGCTGCCGCGGTCAAGGCCTCGATCCGAGCCGGGTCGAGACCGGCATCGGCCGGCTCGGCCTGCTCGAGCACGGTGGCAGGCGGCATGAACCCCGACTGCGGCCGGTCGAACCGCGCCAGGCCGTCGTCAGCACCGGCCGGGCTGGCCACGACGCCGGTCAGCGCGAGAGTACCCACCGCGGCCACCGTACCGGCCCGCCGCATCATCGCCGGCCCCGGTAGATCAGGTAGCGCCGCCGCGTGGCGTCGAACCGGGTGAGCTCGTGGCGCCAGGAGTCCACGATCTCGTCCGCCGACGCGCCGGCGTCGACCATCGTCTGCAGCCGGTCCGATCCGTGCAGGAGGTGGATGAACCCGTCACTGTCCCCACCGCCTCGCCAGGCGAAGTCGTCGGGATACAGCTGCTTCGCCGTGACGAGCATGGTGACTCCGGTACGGATGGGGTCGAAGGCCAGCGGATCGGTGACGTGCAGTTGGACGCCACCGCAGGTCTCGCCGGTGTGCTTGCTGAACGTCGGCGAGAAGTAGGCCTCGCGGAAGTCCACGCCGGCCAACCCGGCCTCGTTCAGCGCGTCCGACCAGTGATACGTGCCGTAGGGCGCGCCGATGAATTCGAACGGCCGGGTCGTCCCCCGGCCTTCCGACAGCGCAGTGCCCTCGAACAGGCAGGTACCGACGTACACCTGGGCGGTGTCGGGCGTGGGCATGTTCGGACTGGGCAGCACCCACGGCAGGCCGGTGTCGGCGTAGCGCATGTCGGTGCGCCACCCCTCCAGCTCCACGATCTCCAGGTCGTCCACGACGGCGCCGGCGTCGTCCGGCAGGAACTCCCCGTTGAACAGTTGAGCCAGCTCGCCGACGGTCATGCCGTGCTGCTGCACGATGTAGCGCTGCCCGATGCCGGACTCGTAGCCCGGGTAGAGCATGGGACCGTAGGCCGTGCCGCCGAGCGGATTGGGCCGGTCGAGCACGACGAACTTCAGATCCATCCGCGCCGCCGCGCGCATCGCGGACCACATGGTCCAGATGTAGGTGTAGAACCGAGCACCGACGTCCTGGATGTCGAAGACGACGACCTCCACGTCGGCCTCGGCGAACATGTTCATGAAGTGGGCTTCCTGGGCGCCGTAGGCGTCGTAGACCGTGACCCCGGTGCGAGGGTCGGTGAAGGTGTCCTCGGAGTCGCCGGCCTGCGCCGAACCGCGGAAGCCGTGTTCAGGGCCGAACACGCCGGTGATGTTGACGTTGCCCGAGGCGACCATGCTGTCGACGATGTGCGACGTGTCGGTCAGGATGCCGGTCGGGTTGGAGATGACGCCGACGCGATGCCCGCTCAGGGCCGACCAACCGTCCGCAGCCCACCGCTCCGCGCCGACCTGGACGGTCGGCGCTGTGTCGGCGCGGCCCGGTGGCCGCGAGGCAGCTCCAGGACGTGCGGCGGCGGTCGCGGGCCACGCGGCGGCGGCAGCCACGCCGAGGCCGCTGGCGGCGAGGAACTGACGGCGATCCATGGGGTCTCCCGGTGCTCGTGGGGTCGGTGGGTCAGCGTTCGGCGGGCCAGGACAGGCCGGCTCCGATCGGGTAGAGCACGGAGCCGTCGGCTGCGGGGACGTCCACCGGCAGCCGCCCGGTCGGATTGATGGTGCCGGCGATCACACCGGCGACACTTCGCATCGAGACTGCGGTGGAGGAGTACGCGGCGAGGAAACCGGCTTCCTGCGGTAGGTAGGCGACGTCGTAGGCATCGCGGGTAGCCACGGCGACCACGTTGGTGCCGGTCTCGGTGAGGGCCGTGACGAGCTGGCGTTGCCGGCCCTCGGGATCGGTGCCGCTGGTGTCCCACGCCTTCGACGTGATCACCACGCTCAGGTCGTGGGCGGGCGCGGCCTCGACCGCTGCGGCGATGTCGACGTCGGTCGGACGGGTGCCGGTGTTCAACACCTCGACGTCGGCTCCGTGCTCGCGTAGCGCTGCGGCCGCGGCCGTGCCCGCGGCGCCGTTCGCGGTGGCGACCAACACCGAGGCGCCCTCCGCCTGGATCGGCAGCACCGGCTGACCGTCGGCACCGGTGTTCCGCAACGCCGTGACGGTGCGGCCGGTGATCCGCTGGGCGGTCGCGATATGGGCCCGGTTGCCGACGCGACGGTCGACCGCGGAGACGTCGACGTAGGGATTGGCGACCACGCCGTGCTCGAGCTTGAGCTCCAGAACTCGGGCGACGCTGCGGTCGATGCGCTCCTCGCTGAGTTCGCCGCTGCGCACAGCGTCGATCACCGACTGGTACATGACGTCCATATGGCCGTCCTCGGGTACGAGCAACTGGTCGACCCCGGCCCGCAGAGCCAGCACGCCGGCGACGTCGGACCCCCAGTTCTCGACGATGGCGTCCATGTTCATCGCATCGGTGATGATCACGCCGTCGTAGCCCATCTCTTCCCGGAGCAGGCCGGTGACGATCGGGTGCGACAAGGTGGCCGGGTCGCCGGACGGGTCGAGGCTGTTCACCACGATGTGGGCGGTCATGATGACGTCGACGCCGGCGTCGATCGCAGCGTCGAACGGCGGGCGGTCCAGAGCTTCCCATTCCGCCCTGGTGTGGTCGATCGCGGGGAGTTCGACGTGGCTGTCCTCGCTCGTGTCGCCGTGGCCGGGGAAGTGCTTGGCCGCCGCGGCGACGCCGTGCCCGCGCTGGTAGCCGGCTACCTGGGCACGGACGAACTCACTGGCGATGCCCGGGTCGGAGCTGAAGCTGCGCACGCCGATGACCGGATTGTGCGGGTTGACGTTGACGTCGGCGACGGGAGCGAAGTTCTGGGTGATGCCGACGGCACGGAGCTCGCGAGCGGTGATGGTCGCTGCCCGTCGGGCATCGCGGGTTTCACCGCCGGCTGCCAGAGCCTGGGCACCGGGAAACTCCGTTGCCGGCGGCGGCATCCGGGCCACGATGCCTGTCTCCTGGTCGGCGGCGATCATGAGCGGGGGACCGTCGTCGGTGGCCGCTGCCTGCAAGCCGTTGGACAACCGGGCCACCTGGACCGGGTCGTCGACATTCTGCGACCAGGAGAAGTAAATGACCCCACCGAGGTGGTACTTGTCGACCACCTCAGCCGGCGTGTCCACCCCGTAGGCCGCCTGGTTCTTGGCCGCCTGCTCAGCGGTCACCTCGGTGGCGTCGGTGCCGTACACGTGGGTGACGAAGAGCTGGCCGACCTTCTCTTCCAGCGTCATCGCATCGAGTTGTGCCTGAACGTAGCCGGACGTGCTGCGGCCGTCGGAACCCGCGTCGCCGACAGCGCCGGCCGGCGCGGCCACCAAAGCCACGGCACATCCCACGGCAACCGCGGCGCCCGATCGGCGATGACGGGTGGAGCTGGACGTGCGCGGCATACTGGCCTCCCCGACATGGGCGGTTGCCGTTTTCAGCAAACCAGCTTGAGGCGGAACGTAGCGAAATGATTACCGCGGGTCAAGAGGGGTCACATCGGGGCAAGCCACGTGTCAGCTACTCGGCAGGCGATACCGGTCGCCATCGAGCGGCTCGACCAGTCCGTCGGCGACCAACCCATCGAGTGCGCGCTCTCGTTGCCGTGCGTCGGACCATACGACGTCCAACGCGCTTTTGCCGACCGGTCCCGACGCTTCACGGAGGACGGCCAGCAGCCGGCCACGTGCTTGCCGGTCGGTCCCTTCCCAGGCCTGACCGCGTCTGGGCGGGCCCGCATAGGCGGGAGAACCGGCCAGCCGCCACGTGCATTCGCCCGCGATCGGGCATTCTCCGCAGCGTGGGGCTCGCGCGGTGCAGATGACCGCGCCGAGCTCCATGACGGCCACCGACCAGGTGGGTGCGTCCTCGGGCTCCGGTAGGAGCTCCTCGGCCAGCCGGCGCTCGGCTGCCGTCGCGGATTGCGGTGGGTATTGCGACCCGCTGATCGCGCGGGCGAGCACCCGGCGCACGTTGGTGTCGAGTACGGCATGCCGGGCGCCGAAGGCGAACGAGGCGACCGCTGCCGCCGTGTAATCGCCGACGCCAGGTAGTGCGCGAAGGTCGTCGTAGCCGGAAGGCACGGAGCCGGCGTGCCGGTCGGTGATGGCGCGAGCAGCGGCGTGCAAGCGCAGGGCGCGCCGAGGGTAGCCGAGCCTGCCCCAGGCGCGAATGGCGGCAGCAGGCTGCTCGGCCGCCAACGCTGCCGGGGACGGCCACCGCCGGAGCCACTCCCGCCAGACCGGCTCCACGCGCGACACCGGTGTCTGCTGAAGCATGACCTCGCTGACGAGGACACCCCACGGCGTGCGATCGGCGGCACGCCAGGGCAGATCGCGTGCGTTGGCCGCGTACCACGACAGAACGGAGTCCCGCACGCCAGCGATCGTCACACACCGCCCGATGGAACCGATCGGCGGGGCCACGGGATCGATCCGGGCGCAATGCCGGATTTCGCGAAAGCCGACGCGGTAATCGGACATTGCTGCACATTCAGTGGAACCACGAGTATGCGGACAGTTAGCGTTTGTGCCGCAATGTCAACCATAAAACGCCCAGCTCGAAGCGGTTCAAGTGGATCTTCGAGTCATAAGTACGAATGTCATTGACTAGCCGTAGTGACTGTAGTTAGCGTCAGCGGCTGGTGTGTTCGTTAAATCCGCACCGGGCCCGTCAATCGGGTGGAGTCAACTCGAGTACTAGAAGGAGAAGTTATGTCTAGGCCAATAGCCGGCGCCGCGCGTACGCGTCGTCACGCGGTCCGGGTCGTGGCCGGAGCGACGGGCACAGCGCTCGCGGTCGGCTGCGTGGGCTTGCAGGCACAAGCTGCCGACGACAAGGTGTACGTCGGCTCCGACGACTTCCAGATCGTCGCGGATGGTTACTACGCGACGGCGCAGGTCGAGGTCGCCAGCGGGCTGCCGCTGCCGGTCCCGGTGCCAGAGGTCGACGCCAACGTGACGGTCGGCCAGATCGAGTCCGAGGCCAACTCGGCCGGGATCGAAGGCGAAGACCCGGGCGTGTACTCGCGCGCATTCGGCACCATCGCCAACGTCGGCGGGCTCGGCGCCGATTTCGACGTGCCGTACCTGGTCGAGCAGACGGCGCTGCCGGAGGAAGAGGAGCCCGCGACGTACGGGTTCCACGGCATCGAGGTGCCGGTGGTCGGCAGCCTCAGCGCCATCTCGGGTGAGGCGAAGGCCAACTGGAACAGCGACCTGGTCTCCGAGGGTGCCGAAGGTGGCGTGCTGACCAGCCTGTACTCCGGTGTTGGCCAGGTGGATCTGCTCAACGCGTCCGACCTCGGGCCGGTGACCGAATTGCTGCCGATCGACCTTCCGGTCGACGAGTCGGTCATCTCGATCGGGGCCGGCCAGCTGCTGCAGGAGACCGGGACCTTCGCCAAGGAGGACGGTTCGCTGGGTGGCTACGCCGAGGTCAGCGGTCGCTTCGGTGACGTGAGCGTGCTCGGTGGGGCCGAGAACGGCGGCATCTCCGTGGGCTTCGCGGGCTCCGACGACGGAGAGACGCCGAACAGCTGGGGCCGGCTCGAGGCCACCGGTGAGCCCGGCGGCGCGACCTTCGACTACGACCTGCCGGCGCTGGAGCTGCACGTCGCGGGCGAGGAGGTCATCGACGTCGAGCCTGGGTTCGACCAGACCTTCGACCTCAACGGTCTCGCGGTCAACCTCAACTTCGCCGACTACCGCGACGACGACAGCGTCCTGGCCGAGGACGGCACGACGGCCGAGGCCTCCGGCGGCGGGCTGGCGCTGCGCGTCACGCTGAGCGCTCCGATGCCGCTGCTGGGTGACGTCGAGGTCGCCACCGCCGAGGTCGGGCTGCTGAGCTTCCCGGAGCTCTCGGTCCAGGTTCCGCCCGGCGGTATCGCTGAAGAGGTCGTGGCGCACAGCTGAGGCGACAGACCCATGACGCCGACGTGACCACGATCGGCTGATGGTGGGGCCCGCGCGGGATACCGCGCGGGCCCCATGTCTGTGTCCAGGCCTGATCAGATCAAGCGATGCCGGCATCGAGGTGACGCGGAACGCTGGCGGCACGTACTCGTCGGGCCGTCGCCGTCAGACGTAGCGCTCCAGAATGCTCGACTCGGCCAGCCGGGAGAGCCCTTCTCGGACGCTGCGGGCGCGATTCTCGCCGACGCCGTCGACGGCCTGCAGATCGTCGACGCTGGCGGCCAGCAACTTCTGCAGCCCACCGAAGTGATTGACCAGGCGCTCGATGACGCTGTCGGGAAGGCGCGGCACGCGAGCGAGCAGGCGGAAGCCGCGGGGGCTGACCGCGGCGTCGAGTTGCTCGCCGCCGCCGGGGAAACCCAGAGTGCGCGCCACCGAACCGAGGTCGAGCAACTCGACGCCGGACAGGTTGTCGAGATCGTGGATGGCCTCGCTCAGCGTCCGGCCGCGGTTGCCCGACGGCGCCGGAAGATAGTCGCGGATGACCAGTTCACGGTCGACGTCGACCCCCGCGACCAGCTCGTCGAGTTGCAGGCTGAGCAGCCGGCCGTCGGTGCCCAGTTCGACGACGTAGCCGTCGATCTCCACCGAGATCCGCCGGACCATCTCGAGTCGTTGCGCCACGGCGACGACGTCGCGCACCGTGACCAGATCTTCGATCTCGAGGGCCGACAGGGTGCCGGAGACCTCGTCGAGGCGCAGCTTGTACCGCTCGAGCGTGGCCAGGGCCTGGTTGGCCCGGGAGAGAATCTGCCCGGCATCTTCGAGCACGTAGCGGATGTCGTCGACGTAGATGGCGACGATGCGCATCGACTGGCTGACGGAGATGACCGGGAAACCGGTCTGCTTCGCGACCCGCTCTGCGGTGCGGTGCCGGGTGCCGGACTCGGTGGTGGGAATCGAGGGGTCGGGCACCAGCTGAGTGGCGGCGGCCAGAATGCGGGTGCAGTCGCTGTCGACGACGATCGCGCCGTCCATCTTCGCCAGCTCGCGCAGCCTGGTGGCGCTGAATTCGACGTCGAGGTCGAAGCCGCCGGTGCTCATCTGCTCGATGCGCTTGTCATGGCCGAGGACGACCAGCGCCCCGGTTCGCCCGCGCAGAATCCGCTCGAGGCCTTCACGCAGGGCGGTGCCGGGTGCCACAGCTGCCAGAGCCTGGCGCAGTTTGGCGTCGGCGCCGGCTCGATCGTTGCCCTGCACGTGACCCCTGTCGTGACATAACGGCTATCGTCGTGGCTTCAGTGTACGGCGGCTCGTGTCGTCGTGACCGACGACGAGTAGCGCCGGGTGTATCAGTCTATGGCCTTCGGTGCCGAACGGTGACAAAGATCGGACAGAACGGTCTGAATGGTTCACCGAGAGGCTCCGGATGCCCCGTGTAGCGCGGAGTCCGCTGCCATGGCGAGGGCCTGTCCGACGTCCGGAACTTCGACGACTTTGATGCCGGCCGGGACCGGGCCGGGGTCCGGGGGCACCAGCGCCCGGGTGAAGCCGAGCCGCTCTGCCTCGGCCAGCCGCCGCTGCAACCCGGTGACGCGCCGGATCTCTCCGGCCAGGCCGACCTCGCCCAGCGCAGTGGTGCCGGCCGGGATGGGCGAACCATGGGCCGCGCCGGCCACGGCGAGTAGTACGGCCAGGTCGGCGGCAGGTTCGGTGAGCTTCGCGCCGCCCACGGTCGAGGTGTACACGTCGGCCTCGCGGAGTTTGATGCCGCCGCGGCGTTCGAGCACGGCGAGCACCATCGCCACGCGGGACGAGTCGAGGCCGCTGTTGGCCCGGCGCGGGGAAGCCAGCGCCGATGGCGCCACCAGCGCCTGAACCTCCCCCAGCAGCGGTCGGCGGCCCTCGAGTGTCACGGTGATGCAGGTACCGGGTACCGGCGCGGCGTGCTGGGACAAGAACAGGCCGGTGGGGTCGGCGAGTGAGGTGATGCCGGTGTCGGAGAGATCGAAGCAGCCGACTTCGTCGGCCGGGCCATAGCGGTTCTTCACCGCGCGGACCATCCGCAGCCGGGAGTGGCGATCGCCCTCAAACTGCAGGACCACGTCGACGAGATGCTCGAGCACGCGCG
Source organism: Haloactinopolyspora sp. (assembly GCF_027324685.1). Lineage (NCBI taxonomy): Bacteria > Bacillati > Actinomycetota > Actinomycetes > Jiangellales > Jiangellaceae > Haloactinopolyspora > Haloactinopolyspora sp. The sequence continues at coordinate 14,993 of NZ_DAHVSH010000034.1, read as the reverse complement.
GGCCGGCGATGCCGCCGTCCTTGGTGACGTGGCCAACCAGGATGGTCGCGATGCCGCGCTCTTTGGCGATGCGGATCATGGCCGCAGCGACCTCGCGGACCTGGTTGACGCCGCCGGGTGCGGAATCGACCGCCGGACTGGCGACGGTCTGCACCGAATCGAGGACGATGAGTGAGGGATCGACCTCGTCGATGTGGGTGACAACCGCCGACAGGTCGGTTTCGGCGGCCAGGAACAGCTGATCGGCCACCGCCGACGTTCGTTCGGCCCGCAGCCGGACCTGGGCGGCGGATTCCTCGCCGGTGACGTACAAAGCGCGTCCTGCTTCGTGGGCCCACCGAGCGGTGACGTCGAGCAGCAGGGTCGACTTGCCGACACCCGGCTCGCCGGCGAGCAGGATGACCGCCCCTTGGACGAGTCCGCCACCCAGTGCGCGATCGAACTCGTCGACCCCGGTGGGGCGCGAGCGCGCGACGTCGATGCCGACCGACCCGATGGGCTGCGCGGTTTGACTGACCGGCCCGGCGAGCGTGGCCCCAGTACGCGGTGCCGACCCCGTGGCGGACTCGGTGACAGTGCCCCACGTCTGGCATTCGCCGCAGCGGCCGACCCACTTCGCCGTGGTCCAGCCGCACTCGCTGCACCGGAAGATCTGTGCTGCCTTGGCCATGGTCATAGACGGTATCGGCCGGCTCCGACATGGTCAGGGCTCATGGCGGAGTTCAGAACTCGTGCCAGAAGAGGTTCACGGCGTAGTCGACCATGGTGCCCGCATGTGTCGTCAAGAAGGCGTCGGCGACCTGCGGCGGGAACTCGATGCGGACGACCTGCTCGAACGTCTGTCGATCGGGGTGCTCCCAGCGGATGTCGAGTCGTTCGCGGTGCCAGCCCTGCCGGCCCCAGAATCGCTCGACGGCCTCCGGGTCGTACGACGGATACGAGCGCCGGAACCAGCGACCGAACGTGGACCGAGTGGCGTCGTTGTCGATGACGAACGCCGTGCCGCCGCGGCGCATCACCCGCGAGAGCTCGGTCAGGCCGGGCTCGCAGCCGGGACCGAAAAAGTAGGCCCAGCGCGCGTGCGCGACGTCGACCGAAGCCGACGGGACCGGGAGCTGCTGAGCCGTTCCACGCCGGACGTCGATGCGCGAGCGGAACTCGGGCTCGAGACGGGCGACCCGGCGCCTGGCGGCGGCCACCAACGGTTCGTGCGGCTCCACGCCGGTCACGTGAGAGGCGCGGGCAGCGAACAGCGGAAGATGAAAGCCGGAGCCGCAGCCGACGTCGAGCACCGATTGCGCCGCCCAGTCATGCACCCGCCGCATCGCCGCCTCGAGTACGCCATCCGGATCGACACCGCGGTTCTCGAGTTCGTAGACACGCGCATGGTTCCAGATGTTCGGGCTCGGAATGACGTCGCGGCGCACGGAAAGCGAGTTTCGCAGACGGGTGTGCCGCCTTGGGGGAGTGTGTCCACGGGGTGGTCGGTATCGGTGACATCCGGCGGAGCCCCGAGCGAGCCGGCCGGGCACTGCGGCACGTTTCGGACATCAATGCGCAATTCAGTGAAGATTCGAAAGTAGGGATGTTCGAGTCAATGTGCTGACGACATCAGTGACATTAGGAAAATGAGCTTGACATCACTGTCACCAGCGCCGAATGTACTTCTCGGCGGGGTGGGAAATGATCCAGTGGCCCCGATGACACCTGAGAAGATTTGAGGGGAATTGTGCTGAAGAGAGTCTTGGGCGGTGCCGTTGTAACCGGCACGGCCCTTGCCGTCGGCCTCGGGATGGGGACGATGGCGTTCGCGGATACGGGGGCATCCGGGTCGTCCGATGGCCCCAGAGTGACAGATCTCCAGGACTCCGGCGTCGGTGAACTCGGGTCCTTGCTCGGCATGCTCGGCCAGGCAGGTGCTGACGACAAGGTCGACCAGGCCCTGGACGCTCTGGGCCTGGACGCCGTCGACATCGGCAACAACGTCTGCGCACTGCCGTGGTTGTGGCAGGGTCCGTTCAACGTCTTCTCCGGCGGGCAAGAGGCCTACTACGAGGCGTGTAACGGCACGAGCGGCATATCGATCGGTGACGGGATCAACATCCTCAACAACGGTGCCGAGTCGTACGGCGACGGCATCAACATCCTGAACAACACCTGCGCCGCGCCGTGGTTGTGGCAGGGCCCGCTCAACGCCGGCAACGAGGACCAGTCCGCCTACTACGTGGTCTGCAACACCGAGGAGACGACGTACGGCGACGGCATCAACGTGCTCAATGGCGCGTGCGCGCTGCCGTGGCTGTGGCAGGGCCCGGTCAACGTGTTCGAGGAGGGCCAGGAGGCACACTACGTCGCGTGCAACAGTGACGGCACCACCTACGGTGACGGCATCAACGCGGGCAACAACATCTGCGCGCTGCCGTGGCTGTGGCAGGGTCCGATCAACGGCCTCTCGGACGGCCAGTCGGCTCAGTACATCGCGTGCAACAGCAACGGAACGCTGACCGGCGACGGCGTGAACCTGCTCAACAACGCCTGCGCCGCGCCGTGGCTGTGGCAGGGCCCGATCAACGCTGTCCTGGGCGACCAGGAGGCCTACTACGCGGCGTGCAACAGCAACGGTCACGAGTCCGGGAGCGGGCTCAACCTCCTGAACGAGATCTGCGGGCTGCCGTGGTTGTGGCAGGGGCCGATCAACACGCTGGTCGGCAGCCAGGACGCCTACTACGCGGCCTGCAACAGCGGCGCCCCCGAGGCCGAGGTGGACGGGACCGAGGTGGACGGCACTGAGGTGGACGGCACTGAGGTGGACGGCACCGAGGTCGACGGCACTGAGGTCGACGGCACGGACGCGGACGAGTCCGACGACGATCTGAACGCCGGCTCCAGCGACGGGGCCAACAACCAGGCCGAGGACGAGCTCCCCGACACTGGCGCTGGCAACCAGCTGCTGGTCCTGGGCGCGGCGATGATGCTGGCCGGCGGGATCGCAGCCGTGGCCGTGACCCGTCGTCGCGAACTGTCGCAGCGTTAGGCGTCAACCCACCGTCAAGTTCAGATGAACCACTGGGCCCGCGACACCTGCGTCGCGGGCCCAGTCGTATGAGCAGGCGACTGCCTGCGCCCCAGGATGAAAGCGCCCGGTCGACCGGCCATGAACGTCAGTCGTCGTGAAGATCGTCGTGGCTGAAAATGCCGCTATATCGCGCGTTCCTGCGCACGACGATCTTCACGACTGGGCGGGACCGGCATTCCGGCGCACGACGATCTTCGCGACCGCGCAGAACGGCACTCCGGCGCGCAGCACCCGCTCAGGACCCGGCGCAACGCCACCTCTGTGCACCCTGCCACGCGACCCCACGACCCCTGACCTCCGCGACCCCCGACCCTCGCGACCCCGACCCACGCGAGAACCTCGCGACCCCACGACCCCCGACCCTCGCGACCCCCGACCCCCCGAACGCCGAACCGGCGCACTAATCGGCGGTCGCTGTGGCCGGGTGTGTCACGAGAGGCAGTTGAGCCGCGACGAACGCGTCGCAGTGGCGGGCCAGTTCGTCGTAGGCGGCGTCACCGATCAGAGCCCGCAACTCCGGCTCGTTCGACCGGTAGACCGGCTCGCGACCGACGTGGGCCTCGCTGGTGGTGGTGCAGTACCAGTCCATGTCGTGGCCGCCGGCGCCCCAGCCAGCGCGGTCGTACTCGCCGATCGTGACCTCGAGGTACGTCGTGCCATCGGGGCGCTCGGCTTCGCGATACGACCGCCGCAGCGGCAGCTGCCAGCATACGTCGGGCTTGGTCTCCAGCGGATGCATGCCGTTGCCCAGCGCGTACCGGTGCAGCGCGCAGCCGGTCCCGCCGGCGAAGCCGGGGCGGTTGTGGAAGATGCATGCACCGTCGACCACCCGGGTCTTGCGCTCGCCGTCCTCGTCGGTTTCCACGACGCCGCCGCGCAGTCCCTCGGCTCTCAACTGCCAGTCGTCGGGGCCGAGTCGGGCCGCGAACTTCCGAACGCGACGCTCGTCGTCGGCGTCGGAGAAGTGCGCGCCGTGGGTGCAGCAGCCGTCGTCTGGACGGTCGGCGTAGATGCCAGGGCATCCCTGGCCGAAGATGCACGTCCAGCGCGACGTCAACCAGGTCAAATCACACCGGACGACCTGGCCGGAGTCGGCCGGGTCGGTGAACTCGACCCAGGCCCGGGCGGCCGGCGCGCGAAGCTCCATGCCTTCGACCCTACGAGAATTCGCCGGTGCCCAGGTGAATACCGCGAAGCGAATCGGCAGTGATCAAGCGCGCGACGCGTGTTCGCGTCGGTATCGTCAGCATCGTGCGTATGGGTGTCTTGGACGTCGGATCCAACACGGTCCATCTGTTGATGGTCGACGCCCATGTCGGTGCCCGGCCGCTGCCGGCCTACCAGGAGAAGACCGACCTGCGCCTCGTGGAGTTGATCGACGAGCGTGGTTCGGTGCGCGACCACGCGGTCGACGAGCTGATCGAATGCTGCCGCAGCGCCGTACGAGCCGCTGAAGACAAGGGCGCCACGTCGATGCTGGCCTTCGCCACCTCAGCGTTGCGGGACGCCGTCGGGGGAACCGACGTGCTCGACCAGGTGCGCCGACGAGCGGGCGTGGACCTGCAGGTTCTCAGTGGTGAGGATGAGGCGCGGCTGACGTTCCTGGCGGCACGCCGTTGGTACGGCTGGTCGAGTGGCCGACTGTTGTGCCTGGACATCGGCGGCGGCTCGCTGGAGGTGGCCGCGGGCCTGGACGAGGATCCCGACGTCGCCGTCTCGTTGCCGCTCGGGGCGGCCCGACTGACTCGCGAGTGGTTTCACGCCGACCCGCCCGCGCAGAGCGTGGTCCGCGAGCTACGCCGACACGTACGCGCCCACGTGGCCACCATCGTGGGCAACGTGCACCGGCACGGTCGCCCCGACCAGGTCGTCGCGTCGAGCAAGACGTTCCGTTCGCTGGCCCGGGTCGCCGGGGCGGCTCCGTCGAACCTGGGGCCGTACGTCCGCCGCACGCTGAGCCGGCACGACGCGCACGAGCTGGTGACGAAGTTCACCGCCATGTCCGCCGACGAGCGGGCGCAGTTGCCAGGCGTGTCAGTGGGCCGGGCCGAGCAGCTCCTGGCCGGTGCGGTGGTCGCCGACGCCGCGTTGGACCTGTTCGAAGCCGACGACGTCGACATCTGTCCGTGGGCCCTGCGAGAGGGCGTCATCCTCCGCCAGCTCGACCGGCTCAATGGGCAGGACACCGTCGCCGGCACCTGACAGGTTAAGGTCGGTTGCGGCCGCGATTGGACCATCGCCCACGCGCTGTCAGTTCGGAGGTGCCGCCCGCTCGTGCCCGCAGGTCGACACGCATCCAGGTCCGCTCGCCGCCGTCGCGGGTCCAGCCGGGGGCGGTTCCGGCTCGCCGCGCCGCTGGCCGCCATCGGTGTGGCAGCCACGGCGGTGCAGTTGATGCCCCAGGACCGCGACCCGGACATCGGCGCTGTCGGCCCGATCTGGTCGACCCCGGGCGCCGACGTCGAAGCGTTGCGCACGCGAGCGGCCGAGGAACCGGGCCGCTCGGTGGACTCGCCCCGGACATCACCGACGACCACGCCTCCGCCGTCGAGGACGCCTACCCCGACGCGCACTGGATTCGCGCCCGTGGACGGCTGCGACGCGACGGTCCCCGGTTCCGGCGTTGACAACGGCACCCTCGGTGACGAGTACCTGTGCGACATCGGCTCTGCCCACGCCTTGCGCCCGGACGCCGCCGCGGCGTTCGTCGCCCTGGACGAGACGTACGCCGCCGATGCCGGGGTCGCGGTCGGCACGCTGATCGACTGCGTCACCGACTCCTATCGCAGTTTCGATCAGCAGGTCGAGCTCAGCATCACCAAGCCCGGCCTGGCCGCCGAACCCGGAACCAGCAACCACGGCTGGGGGCTGGCCGTCGACGTCGGATGCGGCGCTGAGCAGTACGACGGCGCGTTGCACGGCTGGCTGGATGCCCACGGTCGGGCTTTCGGTTGGCACAATCCGGGCTGGGCGCGCTCCGATGGCTCGAGGCCCGAACCGTGGCACTGGGAGTACGATCCAAGCCTGTTCGAATGACAGCGGGCGGGTACTGCCGCCTAGGCTTGGTGCCGTGTCGGAACTGCGGCAGAGCGCCAGAGGAGTCGTCAGGGTGCCTTCGGCGCCGGTGGGGCTCTCCACAGCTTCGGTGTATCCCCAAGGCGTGGCCACCGCATTCGAGATGGCGGCCTCGCTGGGCTACGACGGCGTCGAGCTCATGGTCTGGACCGATCCGGTCAGCCAGAACATCGACGAGGTGGAGAGCCTGTCCCGGCGTTACGGCATGCCGGTGTTGTCGGTGCACGCACCATGTCTGCTCATCACCCAGCGGGTGTGGTCGCCGGATCCGACCACCCGGCTACGCAAGTCGGTCGACGCAGCGAACCGGCTCGGAGCCTCGACGGTCGTCGTGCACCCGCCGTTCCGGTGGCAGCGTGAGTACGCTCGTGGCTTCGTCGAGCTGGTGGCTCAACTGGAGGCCGAGTCCGGCGTGGCGATCGCGGTGGAGAACATGTACCCGTGGCGTGCGGCCGGGCGAGAAGTCGCCGCCTACGCGCCGGACTGGGATCCGACCGACGAGGCGTACCGGAACATCACCCTGGACCTCTCACATGCCGCGGTGGCCGGGATGGACGGTCTCGAGATGGCTGAGAATCTCGGCGAGCGGCTCACTCACCTGCACATGACCGACGGCACCGGGTCGGCGCGCGACGAGCATCTGATCCCAGGGCGGGGCAAGCAACCGTGCTCGGCGGTGCTCGAGCGCCTCGCCCGGACGGATTGGCCTGGAGCGGTGATCCTCGAGGTGACCACGCGGCGCGCGCGCACCACGGCCGAACGTGAGGCCGACCTAGCCGAGGCGCTGGCCTTCACCCGCCTCAACTTCGCCGCCGCGGTGGAGTCCGCCTTCGCCGTAGGGTCGGATGGGACGACGGAGATGGTCGCCCGCGACGCGGATGCGTCCACCACCTGACCAAACACGACGTCGCGCCGACGGTGGTACCGCCGACGCGACGCCGGGGTGGTAACGACACGCGGGGTCGCTGCCGGCGTCTGTACGAGACGGGCAGCAACCCCTCGCGTGCCGCCAACTGATGACGTACCGGCCGTGGCCGGCCGGAGACGTGATCAGAGGTTGCGCGGAAGGATCTCCGGGATGACGGGCAGGCCGTCCAGAATGCGGTCCGCCTCCTCCGCGCTGATCTCCTCCGAGCCGTTGCAGGCCGAGTACGAGCCGTCCTGGTTGCCCAGGAAGACGTTGAACGGGCCCTGCCAGAACCACGGCAGCACGCAGGCGTTCTCGCCGAGGTTGACGGCGTCGGCGTCCTCGTCCGAGGCCATGCCGTTGCACGCGGAGTACGAGCCGTCCTGGTTCTCCACCAGCACGTTGAACGGGCCCTGCCAGAACCACGGCAGAACGCAGGCGTTGTTCAGGATGTTGATGTCGGGCAGGCCGTCGGTCTGGGGGATCTCGACCTCGGGCACCTCCGCCCGGTCGGACTCGGCAGCCGTCGCGGTGGCGCCGAAGCCGACGCAGGCCGCGAAAGCGACACCTGCGGCCAGAGTGCCACGCAGAACCTTCTTCACCAGAATACTCCTTGGTTGTGATGCGTGTTTCGCATTGGGGGTGGTACTGATGATGCGCATCGGGACAGAAGCCTCCGTTTCTCGATGCCCGATGTCAAGCGCATTGTCAAAGAGTCACCTCATTGGTTGTCCGTGCGGGTGCAAATGGCTCAGATCTGCCATTGTCCGGTTTCACTCCGCGAATGACCCGGTCCTCCTCAGGTGACCGATGTGACCGAATTCGGGTGACAAAGCGCCGGCGCATGTGGCCGGTCGAATTTGTTTATCGCCCCGCCCGCTTGGGTGGCCCGTGCCGGTGTGCCCCTTTTGGCGTGAGCGTGGAGTGAAGTGCCTAGAATGCGATGACATGAGTGCATCGAGGTCGATGTCTGTTCGAGACGCATCCACGGCCGCCACCTTGACGTGGAGGCGCGCCGGTGGGCAGATTCAACATGTGTTGAGTTTCTGTCGCGCCGGTGTCCGAGCGCTCGCATGACCCGAGCGAGGCCTGGGCGCCGGCCAGGTGCGCCTGACACCAAAGGCGACATCCTGACGGCGGCGCGAACGGAGTTCGCCGCCAAGGGGTACGACGGCGCCTCGATGCGAGGCATCGCGGCCCGCGCCGGCGTCGACGCCTCGTTGGTTCACCACTACTTCCGCGGCAAGGAGAAGCTCTTCCTGGCGGCGATGGAGATTCCGTTCGATCCGGAAGTCATCGCCGAGCGGGTCGAGGGCGGCCCCCTGGCCACCGTGGGTGAACGGGCCGCTCGGACGTTCTTCGAGATCTGGGGTGATCCAGACCGGCAGGGGCCGCTGCTCGCGGTGCTCCGCTCGGCCATGTCGCATCCCGATGCCGCCAGGATGCTGCGCGAGTTCGTCACCCGCTCCATACTCAGTCGCGTCTTGCTGGCGTTCGAAGGCGTGCCGGACGCGCCGCTTCGAGCCGAGGCGATGGTCTCGCACCTCATCGGGGTGGCGATCGCGCGCTATGTGGTGCAGCTCGAGCCGATCGCCTCAGCCAGTGACGACGAGATCGTCGCGCTGATCGGCCCCGCCCTACAGACCTACGTGGACAAGGCGCTCGCCACCAAGGGGCTCGCCGCCGAGGACTGACGAGCCCGGCCGGCGTGGCGCCGGTCCACGCATCTCCCGGCGATACCCGGTTGACGGGGTCGTGTTGCGCGAGCAATATTCAACACATGATGAATTTAGCGAGACAGCGGGCACGACCGCCTGTGGGCACCGCCCCGGACATCGCTGTGCGCGCACGTGGCCTGCGTGTCGTGCGCGGCGAGCGCACCGTTCTCGACGACTTCGACCTCGAGGTGCGCCAGGGCACTCTCACCGGTCTGCTGGGTCCCTCGGGTTCGGGAAAGTCGACGCTGATGCGTGCCATCGTCGGCGTGCAGAAGGTGGCCGGCGGCACGATCGAGGTCCTCGGTCAGCCGGCGGGGTCGAAGCCGTTGCGGCACCGCGTCGGCTACGTGACGCAGAGTCCGAGCGTGTACGGCGACCTGACCGTGCGGCAGAACCTGTGGTATTTCGCGAAAGTGCTCGGTGCACCGAGCACCGACGTGGATCGTGCCATCGAGCAGGTCGACCTCACCTCTCATGCCCATCAACTGGTCGGCCGGCTCTCCGGCGGCCAACACTCCCGGGTGTCCCTGGCAACCGCGTTACTGGGCGAACCCGAGGTTCTCGTGCTCGACGAGCCCACGGTCGGGCTCGACCCCGTCCTGCGCGTCGAGCTCTGGGGGTTGTTCCATCGCCTTGCCGAGTCCGGCGTCACGCTGCTGGTGTCCAGTCACGTCATGGACGAGGCCGAGCGTTGCGAGCGGCTCGTCCTGCTCCGCGAGGGCGCTGTGCTGGCTGACGACACCCTGCCGGACCTGCTGGCGCGCACCGGTACCGCCGATGCCGAGCAGGCCTTCCTCAAACTCATCGAACGAGCCGACAGCGAGGTGAAGGAGTCATGAGCCCGCGGATCACCATCGCCACGTCGGCTCGCGTCCTGATGCAGCTCCGGCACGATCCGCGCACGATCGCGATGCTGCTCGTCGTACCGAGCCTGCTGATGTCGCTGCTCTGGTGGATCTACGACGACGGCCGGATGTTCGACCTGATCGGACCGGCGTTACTCGCGATCTTCCCGTTCCTCGTCATGTTCCTGGTGACGTCGATCGCGACCCTGCGCGAGCGCACGACCGGCACCTTGGAGCGGCTGCTGGCGATGCCCACCGGCAAGCTGGACTTCCTGCTCGGCTATGCCCTCGCCTTCGGCGCGGTCGCCCTGGTTCAAGCCACGCTCACCGCGACGGTGGCGGTCGGGCTCCTGGACATGCGCGCGACCGGCCCGACCTGGATCCTCGTGGCCGTGGCGGTGTTCGACGCGTTGCTCGGCGTGGCGCTCGGCCTGTTCGTCAGCGCGTTCGCCGCCACCGAGTTCCAGGTGGTCCAGTTCATGCCGGCCCTGATCCTGCCGCAGTTCCTGCTGTGCGGCCTGCTCGTCCCGCGCGCGGAGTTGCCCGGCATCCTGGAACCGATCTCCGACGTGCTGCCGCTGTCCTACGCGGTGGACGCGATGCTGGAGGTCCAGGCCGTCGCCGAGCCGAGCGTGACCGGGGACGTCGCCGTCGTCGTCGGGTTTTCGCTCGCGCTGCTCGCCCTCGGGGCGGCCACGCTGCGCCGTCGTACCCCCTGACACCGGCTCGGGTGCGGCCCGCCGGCGGCACCGGGCGGACGCCGTGGTTGGCCGCGATCTGCCCGGCGCAGTGCCGTACTCTGACGGAACAGTGTTGCCGGAACGGAGGTCGCCACGTTGGCCGGAACGATGATGCGCTCGGTGTTGTTCGGTGCGGCGCGAAGCGTGCGGTTGCAACGTACCGTCGAAGCCGTGCCGCTCACGCGCAACCTGGTCGCGCGGTTCGTCCCCGGCACCGAAGAGAGCGACGTCGTGCGTGCCGCCGGCGAGTTGGTCGACGACGGGCTCACCGTCACCATCGATCACTTGGGTGAGGACACCCTCGACCGCGGCCAGGCCGAAGCGGTGACGCGGGCGTACGTGTCGTTGCTGGGCGCCCTGCGCGAGGCGGAGTTCGGCACCGACGTCGAGGTGTCGGTCAAGCTGTCGGCCATCGGCCAGGCGTTGCCCGGTGACGGCGAGGCCATCTCCGTGGACCACGCCCGTCGCATCTGCCAGGCCGCCGAGGACGCCGGCACCACGGTCACGCTCGACATGGAGGACCACACCACGACCGATGCGACCCTGAGCGCCGTGCGCGAACTGCGGGCGGACTTCCCCAGCGTCGGCGCGGTGCTGCAGGCCTATCTCAAGCGCACCGAGGGTGACTGCCGCGAGCTGGCGGTGGCGGGGTCACGGGTCCGGCTGTGCAAGGGCGCCTACGACGAGCCGGCGAGCGTGGCCTACCAGGACCGCGACGAGGTCGACCGGTCGTATGTCCGGTGTATGAAGATCCTGTTCAGCGGTGAGGGCTACCCGATGATCGCCACCCACGATCCGCGTCTGGTGGAGATCGCCGGCTCGCTCGCGGCTCGCAACCGCCGGGAGCAAGGCAGTTACGAATACCAGATGTTGTACGGCGTGCGACCTCGCGAGCAGCGCCGGCTGGTCCGCGCCGGTGAGCGGGTCCGGGTCTACGTGCCCTACGGCGCGCACTGGTACGGCTATCTGGTCCGCAGGCTGGCCGAGCGCCCGGCCAATCTCATGCTCTTCCTACGATCGGTGGCGAGCAAGAAATGACAGTCGCGATTCTCGGCGCGGGGGTGATGGGCGAAGCGATCCTCTCGGGCCTGGTGCACGCGGGACGGCAGGTCTCGGAGATCCTGGTGACCGATCGGCGCCCCGAGCGAGCCGTCGAGCTCACCGAACGCTACGGCGTCGAGGTGGTCGACAACCCCACCGCGGTCAAGCGGGCCGACACTGTCCTCGTGGTGGTCAAGCCGCAGGACATGAACGCACTGATGGACGAGATCCGGCCGTCGGTGCGGCCGGGCCAGCTCATCGTCTCGCTGGCCGCCGGCATCACCACCGCCTACGTGGAATCGCGGCTGCCGCCCGGCGTGGCCGTGGTCCGCGTCATGCCCAACACGCCGGCCCTGGTCGACGAAGGCATGGCCGCCATCTCGGCCGGCTCGCACTGCGACGAGGTGCACCTGCGCGAGGCCGAGGAACTGCTCAGCTCCACCGGCCGGGTCGCGCGTGTGCCCGAGCAACAACTCGACGCGGTCACCGCGATCTCCGGCTCCGGGCCCGCCTACGTCTTCTACGTCGTCGAGGCGATGATCGAGGCGGGCGTGCACATGGGCCTGCCGCGGGCCACGGCGACCGAGTTCGTGGTGCAGACGCTGGTCGGCTCGGCCAAGCTCCTGCGCGAGACCGGTGAGCATCCGACGGTGTTGCGCGAGCGGGTGACCTCGCCCGGCGGCACCACCGCGGCGGCGTTGCGCCTGCTGGAGGATGGCAAGGTCCGTGCGGACTTCCTGGCGGCGATGCAGGCCGCGCGCGACCGTTCGCGGGCCCTGTCGTCCGGCGAGGCGGTCTGACGCCGACGACGCGTCGCCGCCGCTCACCCGTCGGCGCCACCGTCCACTGACGCCGGCTGCGTCGGGCTCATCTAGGGTCGGTGGGTATGGACGATCCGCGCCAAGCCGTGCACATCGCCTGGGACGACTCCCTGACCGGTTACGACTTCGGCCACGGGCATCCGATGAACCCCCTGCGGCTGGATCTGACCATCCGGCTCGCGCGCGAGTTGGGCGTCTTCGATCACCGCGGTGTCCATCTGACGACACCGCCCACGGCCGACGACGCGATGCTGACGACCGTGCACACACCGGAATACGTCGCCGCCGTGCGGCGCGCCGGTGCCGATCCCACTACGTTCGACCTGGAGCGCGGCCTGGGTACCGAGGACAACCCGTGCTTCGAGGGCATGCATGAATTGGCCGCCGGCATCGTGGGCGGGACCGTCGCCGTGGCGGACGCGATCTGGCACGGTCGCGCGACGCACGGTGTGAACGTCGCCGGCGGGTTGCACCACGCCATGGCGGACCGGGCGGCGGGGTTTTGCATCTACAACGACGTCGCCGTCGGTATTCAGCACCTGCTCGACTCCGGCGCGGAGCGCGTCGCCTACGTCGACGTCGACGTTCACCACGGCGACGGCGTGCAGGCGGCGTTCTACGACGACCCGCGCGTTCTCACCATCAGCGTGCACGAGTCGCCGACCACCTTGTTTCCCGGCACCGGCTTCCCGACCGAGACCGGCGGCATGAACGCCGAGGGCACCGCGGTCAACGTGGCTCTGCCGCCCGGGACGACCGACGCCGGCTGGCTGCGTGCCTTCCATGCGATCATCCCGCCGTTGCTGCGCGCCTGGAAGCCGCAGATCCTGGTGACGCAGCACGGCTGCGACACCCATCTCGACGACCCGCTGGCGCACCTGGCCTTGACTGTGGACGGGCAGCGCGCTTCCTACGAGGCGCTGCACGATCTGGCTCACGAGCTGTGCGAAGGCCGCTGGCTGGCGACCGGGGGCGGCGGCTACGCCTTGGTCGACGTGGTGCCGCGCGCGTGGTCGCACTTGATGGCCATCGCGGCAGAGCGCCCCATCTCGCCCGGCACGGCGGTGCCGGCGGCGTGGCGTGATCACGTCCGCGCGGCGCACGGCAGGGTGGCGCCGATCCGGATGACCGACGGCGGGGACGCTGACTTCGCCGACTGGTCCGCGGGATACGACCCGGCGGCGGCACTGGACCAGGCCGTGGTCGCGACCCGGACGGCGGTGTTCCCGCTGCACGGGATGGAGCCGCACTACTGATGCGGCGCGCCGGCGGGCGCGAAGCGGACGAAGGCCGCGAGCGTGACCAACCGCCTACGTCGCGCAATCACTGGGCCATCCCCCTTTCCCATCCGTCACATCCGCCACTACTATCGAGCTACACGTTGCCGAGGATGCGTGTCGACGAGGAGGCGCGCCGCCGGCAACGGCGTGGAGGGGCGATGACGACGAACGGACCACAAGCACCGCTCGATGAGGTGCGCTTTCTCACCGTCGCCGAGGTGGCGACCGTGATGAGGGTGTCCAAGATGACGGTGTACCGCCTCGTTCACGCCGGCACCTTGCCGGCGGTTCAGGTGGGGCGATCGTTCCGCATCCCCGAGAACGCGGTGCACGACTACCTGCGCGACTCGTACGTGCACGGGGCGGAAGCCGGCTGACGACGCCGATCGTGCCGTAACGATTGGATCACGCACCAGGGAGCGCAGGTACTCTTACTCCGGCGCGCGCACACGCTCGCGCCTTGGCAACCGTCCGCGGCCGACTCCGGCCAGCCGAGCGGACAACGACCGAACCGAGTGAGGGTGCCTTGTGGGCTCTGTGATCAAGAAGCGGCGTAAGCGAATGGCGAAGAAGAAGCACCGCAAACTGCTGCGGAGGACGCGCGTTCAGCGGCGCCGCATGGGCAAGTAGAGCCCCACATCACCCCGTACCCGCGAGCCGGTCCGGCCACCGTGGGTACCTCGTGGTGCGGCGTTAGGCTGGCATCGGCGTAACGCGACGGAAGGCTGACCCGGTGTCGAGAGTAGTCATGGTGGTCGGCGTGGCCCGGCACCTGGGAGCACGCCTGGCCGAACGGCTGTCGACCGACGCCGCTGTGGACCGGGTCATCGGGGTCGACATGGTCCGGCCTGCCGACGGCATCGGCGAGGCCGAGTTCGCCTCGGCCGACATCCGCACCTCGGACATCGGCCGGGTCATCGAGCGCACTCGACCGGACACCGTCGTGCACATGAACATCTTGGCCACGCGGTCCGATGCCGGCGGGCGCTCGCCGCAGAAAGAGATCAACGTCATCGGCACCATGCAGCTGCTGGCGGCGTGCCAGCGCTCGGACAGCGTGCGCAAGCTCGTGGTGAAGTCGTCCACGACGGTCTACGGTGCCGGCCAGAACGCGCCTGCACTGTTCACCGAAGACATGGTTCCGGGCACGGTGGCGCGCGGCGGATACGAAAAGGACGCGAGCGAGGTCGAGGCCTACGTCCGCGGTTTCTCCCGCCGCCGACCCGACATCGACGTGACGATCCTGCGTCTGGCCAACGTCGTCGGCCCCACCATCCGCACGGCGCTGTCGGAGTACTTCCTGCTGCCGGTCGTGCCGATCGCGCTCGGGCGTGACCCGCGCTTCCAGCTGGTCCACGAGCAGGACTGCGTCGACGTGCTGCGCCACGCGACGCTCGGCGACCACCCGGGCATCTTCAACGTCGCCGGTGCCGACTTCCTCGTGCTCAGTCAGGCGCTGCGCCGAGCGGGGCGGATGGCGCTGCCCCTGC
>NZ_DAHVSH010000025.1:0-3261 GCF_027324685.1 Haloactinopolyspora sp. | reverse complement strand
TGATCCTGACCGTCGTGCTGAGCTTCGCCACCACGATCGGTGTGGCAGCGTTGGTGTTCAACCACCTCTTCGACTGGCCCGGGGCCGATCCGGCGGTGCCGCTGTTCGCGTTCGTGTTCCTGGTGGCGCTGGGCATCGACTACAACATCTTCCTCATGACCCGGGTGCGCGAGGAGTCGTTGCGGTCGGGCACCCGGCCGGGCATCCTGCGGGGGTTGACCGTGACCGGTGGCGTCATCACGTCGGCGGGTCTGGTGCTGGCGGCGACATTCTCGGCCCTCGGGGTGATCCCGATCCTGTTCCTGGGCCAGATCGCCTTCCTGGTCGCCTTCGGCGTCCTGATCGATACGTTCATCGTCCGGTCACTGCTGGTTCCGGCCTTGTCGTACGACATCGGGCGGAAGGTGTGGTGGCCGAGTCGCGTGCGCGACTGAACCGGCCGTAGGGTCGAAGGGTCATGACGACGTTGTTCCGCCGGCCCGGTCTGCGCCTGGCGCCATTCGTCGCCGGGTTGTGGTACGTGGCCGAACCGTTGCCGCCCGGCCTCGAGCTCGCGCTGCCCACCGGCACGATGCAGCTGGTCGTCAACCTCAGCCGCGACGGCATCCGCTACTACGACGGAGCCGAGCTCGAGAAGGAACATCGCGCTGGCAGCGCCGTCCTGTGCGGAGCCAGCACCCGGGCCGTCGGTATCGATCCGGCGGATCGCGCCGGCGGGGTCGGCGTGGCCTTCCACCCCGGTGGGGCGGTGCCGTTCTTCGCGCCCCCGGCCTCGGCTCTGGTGGAACCGGTGATCGCGCTGGACTCGCTGTGGGGGACCGGCGCGGGTGTGGTGCGCGATCGCCTGCTCGAGCAGTCGACGCCGCACGCCGTCCTCGACACGATGGAGACCATCCTGCTCGAGCAGGTGGTCAACCCGCTCGAAGCGGATCCGTTCCTGGTCCAGGCCGTGCGCCGCCTCGACCGCGGGGCCTCGGTCGCCGGAGTCGCCGACGACCTCGGCGTGGCGACCTCCACCTTCCATCGCCGCTTCCGCGCCGCCGTCGGCCCGGCGCCCAAGGCATTCGGCCGGATACGCCGGCTGCAGCGGGTGCTGCGGCGAGTCAGTACCAGCGACGACGACGTCGACTGGGCGTCCATGGCGGCCACCTACGGCTACTTCGACCAGGCCCATCTGATCAACGACTTCCGCGAGCTCACCGGCATCACGCCGGGCCGCTACCGGCCACGCTCGGCGGGTGAACGCAATCACGTGCCCATCGCGGGCTGATCGACGACGGCGAGCGATTTCTCCAATCCGCCACCGCCGATCGAGCGTCACGATGGCGGTATGTACACCATGATTCCCCAACCGCGCCTGGTCGTGACCGGCGCCGACGACGCCATCGACTTCTACCGCCGCGCCTTCGGCGCCGAGTTGTGCAACCGTTACACCGGACCCGACGGCGCGGTCGTGCACGCAGAGCTCTGGTTCGGCCAGAATGTGGTCAGCATCAAGGACGAGGACGGCACCGACCGTTCGGCGGCGACGCTCGGCGGATCGCCGGTCATGTTCACCCTGGACGTCGACGACGCCCACGCCGTCAGCGCGGCCATGACGGACGCGGGCGCGCAGGTCGTCTTCCCGGTGCACGACTCGTCCTACGGCTTGCTCCAAGGACGCTTGCGCGACCCGTTCGGCTTCGAATGGATCGTCTCGCAGACCATCGAGGAACTGACCGAGGACGAGACCCAAAAACGCCTTGACCACGAGGTCTAGAGTGAGTCTGTGGTTTCCTCGGCTCACCTGCTCGCCTTCGCCCTGACCTCCTTGGTGATCATCGCCGTCCCCGGCCCCAGCGTCATGTTCGCGGTCAGCCGCGCACTGGTGCTCGGCCGGCGCGGTGCGCTCATCACCGTGCTCGGCAACACCTCCGGTGTCTACGTTCAAGTCGTTGCGGTGGCGTTCGGGCTGGGCGCCTTGCTGGCGCGGTCGGCGACAGCGTTCACGGTGGTGAAGCTGGCCGGGGCGGCCTACCTGGTCTATCTCGGCGTGCAGGCGGTGCGGCACCGTCGCGCGCTGTCGGTGGCGCCGGGGACGGCCGCCCCAGTGGTCAGTACCCGCCGTGCGTTCCGCGAGGGCTTCGTCGTCGGGTTGACCAACCCCAAGGCGATGGTGTTCTTCGCCGCGGCCCTGCCGCAGTTCATCACCCCCGGTGGTGCCGGCCCTGCTACGCAGATGCTGCTGCTAGGCGCGGTGTTCGCCGGCATCGCCGTGGTGTCCGACGGCAGTTGGGCGCTCGGTGTCGGCGCCGCGCGGGACTGGCTGGTCCGCTCGCCGCGGCGGCTGGCCCAGATCGGTGGGTTCGGTGGATTGGCGATGATCGGGATCGGAGCGCAGCTCGCCGTCAGCGGCCGGCACGACTGAGCGCGATCAGCTGGTGTACTCCACGTGCCACACGTTGTCGCGGCGGCTGCGGTAAAACGTGGCGCGACCGCCGAGCCCGACGAACTCCGCCACGGTCGCGTTCGCCTCGTATTGGCGCCGGTCGTACTCCGATCGCACGTAGGCGGGGTAGTCGTACGGCACTTGTTCGTCGAAATCGGCATCGGCCTCGATGATCTCGGCCCAGATGTCGGCTCCCTGGTACTCGTTGAGCCTGCGTACGAAGGCTTCGGCGTGCTCTTTCGTGGCCAGTTCGTCCAGGTCGGCGGCGAGCGACGCGGTGAGCCGAGCGGCCGCGTCCTCGTCGTCGATTCCGGCCGGCAGGTCGTCCAGCATCGAGGAGCTGCACAGATAGGTGCCGTGGACGACATCATTGTGCTGTCCGTCGACTTCCAACCGGCCGGAACCGACGTAGACGAGATCGGCGTGGGGCGCGTACTTGCGCAGATGACGCACGTGATCTGCGGTGACGCGCGGAATCTCCATAGGCGTACTCTATGGCCTGGCCGGGCGTTTCACGGTATTCGCGCAGGTTCGGCTCGCGGTCGTCCCGGAGCGCTGAAAAAAACCCGTTGTGAGTGAGTCCTCACTCAGTCAGGCTCGTCGTCGTGACGAACCCAGGGGCGACCGACGCGGCCCGCCGCGCACGGGCAGCGCCGATGTCGCCGGACCAGCGCCGCGCCGCCATCGTCGCCGCGACCATCCCGCTGGTGCGCAGGCACGGCTTCGACGTCAGCACGCGGCAGATCGCCGAAGCCGCGGGCATCGCCGAAGGCACGATCTTCCGCGCCTTCGACGACAAGCAGGCGCTGCTGGACCAGGTGGTCGCCGCGGTG
>NZ_DAHVSH010000016.1:0-2040 GCF_027324685.1 Haloactinopolyspora sp. | reverse complement strand
GCGGACCTGTTCGACGACGAGCTTGTGTGGGTACGGGCCGCGGGTGGGTGAGAGTGAGAACCGGTCTGATCTGGCGTCAGTGCAGTCTCGAACGGTTCTGAGGGGAGCCCGAAGTCGGATTCGAACCGACGACCTACCGCTCACAAGTCGCATCCGGCGCCCAGGTCGACGGGTGGAGATGGTTTCTGACCTGCATAGACGCTCACATCGGGTCACGTGAAATCACGACGTTTCGCCGCGAAGTGTGGGCAAAATGTGGGCACGGGCGTGGCCGGGCCCCGGGCCTACTGGTCGCATTCGGTGCAGTGGAGGATCTCGCGCGGATCGTCGTCGTAGATCGTGACCTCGTGCAGCGTCACCTCCCCGCACTTGTCGCAGCGCTGGCGCCGTGTGGTCTCGAGCCGACTCATATTGTTTCCTCTGCCGCCGGGGAACGAGTTGGGGTCGGCGCCCTGCCGGGGCATGTGGCACGTCCGGCAGGAGCGCCTACGAGGCCGGCCGCAGGGCAAGGGCCGGACTCGGTACGTCGATCATCCGTGCGGGCCTGGCCGTGGTCGTGGGCCATACTGGGGGCCACAGTGGGGGCCAGCACGTAGAGACAGGGCAGCGAGTGGAACTACCGGAGCTGATCGCGCAGCTACGCCGTTCGCGTGGCATGTCGCAGACCCGCTTGGCCGAACGTCTCGGCGAGGTCAGCGGACGGACCACCGTGACCAAGGATGAGGTGTCGCGGTGGGAACGCGGAGCACGTCGGCCGACGTCATGGCTGCCAGCGCTGGCCGAAGCACTCGACGTGCCGCTGCCGACGCTCGAGCGGGCTGGCGCACCATCCTTCCCCGTCCCGTCGTACCCACTGGCCAGCCTCTCCCCGGACGCCGACCTTGCCGATCGCGTTGCCCATGTTGTGCAGGTGCCCGAACGGGTGGACAAGGCGACGGTGCGATGGTTGGAGACGTGCCTTGCCGAGCATCGCACGGCCGAGGACAGTCTGGGTGCGGGCCCGCTCGTCGGGATCGTGCGCTCGCAGCTGGACATCGTCGCCGCGCTGACCGATGCTGCCGGCGGACCGCTCACGGACGAGCTGACGAGTCTGGCGGCGCAGTACGCGCAGTTCATCGCATGGATGGCGATGGATCTAGGGCACCGTGATCTGGCCAACCGCTGGTATGAGCGCTCACACGGTTGGGCCGTCGAGGTCGCGGACGCCGGCTTGGCCGCGACCACGCTGAGCATGCGGGCACACGCGGCGTGGAGTGTCGGGGACCCGATCCGGTGTGTGCGCCTGGCTGAAGCGGCGCGGTGGCACGACGGGCACGTCACGCCCGGTGTACAAGGCATGGCGAGCCAGATGGCTGCACGGGGGCACGCGCTCGCCGGCGAGGCCGACCCAGCGCGGCGCAAGCTCGACGAGGCTCATGAGCTGATCGCGCTGGCCTCGCAATCGCCGGAGGACGAGCCGCCGTGGATGTACTTCTACGACGACGGTTGGTTCACCCTGCAGCGCGGCATGGTGGCCTTGCACCTCGGCGAGCATCGTGAGGCCGTCGACCTCATCACGGCCGGCATCGACACACTCCCGGCGCACTTCCGACGTGACCGGGCCTGGTACGGGTCGTGTCTGTCGCGGGCATACGCCGAGGCCGGTGATCTGGACGCCGCGGCCCAGGCGGCCGAGGCGATCCGCGACGACATCCCGGTCAACGGGTACGCACGTGCCGAACTCGACTCCACGGGCCGGATCGTCACTCGCCGTGACAGGCGCCGCGGTGTGGCATTCCGAGAAGTGCTGCGGCCATAGTCGAGACGGGCAAGCGACGACCGCCGTCCACGGCAACCACAGGGGGTCGCGGGTCGCCTGTCGGCGCTGGTCTGTGCTGGCGGTTCGACGCCGTCAGCCGAATGGGTCGTCTTCGTCGTGGTCGTCGTCGAGGGCTCCGAGGTTCGCTCGTCCTCGTGCGTCGGGGGAGAAGCCGAGTTGCACGACCCATGCGTGGAGTGCTGCTTGTGTGTCGCGGACGATTTGCACGGCTGGGTTTTCAC
>NZ_DAHVSH010000193.1:0-5970 GCF_027324685.1 Haloactinopolyspora sp. | reverse complement strand
TGTGGATCCCGTCCGGAACGAGCACGGTGGTCGTCAAGACGCCGGGCTCGCCGGTCTCGTCCCACTCGCGGGACGAGGCGGTCCACGGCAGGTCCTGGTCGTCGATGCGCAGCACGGTGACGGCGCTGACGACGGTCGCGTACCACTCCCGCAGGTCCGTCGGGGCGATCAGGTTCACCGTCAGCTCACTCATCTCGGGCAGCCGGCGGAACGCGACCGGCACGGTGAGGTGGTCGCCCTGCGGCGTCGTGGCCGTGATGGCGCCTTCGTAGTGCCCGACGTCCAGCTGGCGGTGGTCGATGGTGGCCGTGACGGTCGCCGCGGCACCGGCTGGGAGCGTCACGTCGTCGGCGTCGACGACGAGTGTGGCTGCGGGGGCGGCGTCGCCGTCCTCGTCGAGCAGTTCGGCCGTCAACGACACCTCGACCTCGGCGGCGGAGTTGTTGGTCACGACGAGGTGCTCGGTGACGGGCTCGTCGGCGGGGCTGAGCATGCCGGGGGTGATGCTGGCGGTGATGCCGTCGCGGTTCAGCCCGTCGCCGTAGTCGAGGTCGACGCGGAGTGTCTGGGTCACAGCCCGGGCGACGTCGACCCGTCCTGCACCCTGGTGCCAGGCAGGGTCACCGGCGTCGGCTGCAGTGGACACCAAGGTGCCCTTCAGCTCCTTGACGCCCCACTCCGGATGCTGCTGGCTCAGCAGGGCAGCCGCGCCGGCCACGTGCGGCGTGGCCATCGAGGTGCCGTTGGCCGCGGTGTAGTGCTCGCCTGCCGGCAGGCCCATGGCCGTCCCGGCTGCCCGCGCCGCGACGATGCCGACACCGGGAGCGGTGATCTCGGGTTTGAGCCGGTAGTTGTCCTGGACCGGCCCGCGACTGGAGAACTCGGCAAGCACGTCCTGTTTGTCCACGGCACCGACGGTCAGCGCTTCGACGGCCGAACCGGGGCTCGCGATGGTCTCCGCCCCGGGTCCGTCGTTACCGGCGGCCACCACGAACAAGGTGTCGGTGGTCAACGACAGCAGGTTGAGTGTCTGGCTCATCGGGTCGGTGCCGTCGGTGCAGCACCCGCCGAGGCTCATCGAGACGACGTCGGCGTCGATCTGGGCGGCAGCCCACTCCATCCCGGCGATCAGGGCCGACTCGGTGCCCTGGCCGTTGTCGTTGAGAACCTTGCCGATGGCCAGGTCCGCCCCGGGTGCGACCCCGGCATACCGCCCATCCGAGGCAGCACCTGACCCGGCGATGATCGACGCCACGTGCGTGCCGTGCCCGTGTGCGTCGGCCATCGGCGCATCGGACATGAAATTCTTCGCGGCGCTGATCTTGCCGGTCAGATCGGGATGGTCGAGGTCGACACCGGTGTCCAGGACGGCGACGGTCACACCGGTGCCGTCGTAGCCGGCATCGTGGGCGGTCTGGGTGCCGATCTGGGGCACGGACTCGTCCAGGGCGACCTCGATCCGGCGATCCAGCCACACCTTCTCGGTTCCGGCGGCCAGGCTCGGCTCGTCGGAAGTACGAGAGGCCGTCGTGTCTTCAGCGGTGAGCGCCGCCCAGAATCGCTGCGCGTGATCTTTGTCCACGCTGACACCGGCGGCCACGATCGTGTCGAGGACCGTGTCGACCTCGGCGCCGGGCAGGGACGCGGCCGCGCTGCGCGCCGTGGCCGGTCGCTGCTGGTCGGGTAGATCGACGATGACGGGCACGTGGTCGGTGGTGGCGTCGGTGTAGTCGTTGCGCACGAGGTATTCGACGTCGAACAAGGTGGGGTCGAGCAACCCGTCGGCCAGGTACGGCTCGGCTTCCGCCGGAATCACGAACACGCCGTCCGGGCCGCTCTCACCGCGGTACTCTCCACCGCCGGGCACGTCGACGGCCATCCGTCCGCCCGCATCGACGGTCACGGTGACCAGGTCGCCGGTGATCAAGGTGAGGTCGTACGAGCCGGGTGCGACACCGTCGACAACGACCTCGTCGAGGGCATCGCCGGCGTCGGGAGCCGCCGGCGGGGCGCTACCGTCCGGGGCTGCGGCAGGGGCGGGCGCGGCCAGGCCGGCGATCACGACGCCGGCGGGCAAGAGCACGGCGAAACTTCGGCGTAGAGCTGTGGGCGCACGTCTCATTCGACGTCATCTCCAGTCCGGTACAGGTGGGGCAGGGCGGCTCGAGGCGCGGGAGTGGTCAGATCGGCACGTAGCCACCGAGTCCGCCCTCGGCGGGGCGTTCCGGCTCGGGCTCGGCCGGGGTGGTTGCAGCCTCCGGCGGGGTGTCGGGCTGCGGCGAAGCCGGAACTTCGTCGCCGTCTTCGGGCATCGTCGTCATCCACGGATCTCCAGCTGGGAGCATCGTTGCTGCGTGAAGTATCCGTAGTGCGGGGATTGCTTGCGATCACCCAGATGAGCGAATCTTCTGCATTCGTTCCCGGGTCGGGCACTCAGGCGTCGACGACGAGCCCGGCTTCCACCGCTCGGACTGCGAGCGCGGTACGCGACGAGACCTGCAGCTTGCGCATCGCCGAATTGAGCTGGGTGGCCACGGTGTTCGGCGAGCGCGACAGGGCCTGCGCGATCTCGCGGTTCGTCCGGCCGGCGATCACCAGGCGCACCACTTCGGTCTCACGCGGCGACAAGGCGTCGCCGTAGCCGCGTCGCCCGCCCCGCCAACGCGGACGGGTCTCGACACCCAGCTCACGCAACCGGGAGCCGACCCGGCGCGCCTCGGCGCGAGCGCCCAGCGTGGCGAACCCGTCACACACGCGGGTCAGCACCTCGATCGCGGTGTCGGGCCGGCCGCCGGCCACGAGACACTCGCCCTGCTGTTCTCGGGCCAGGAGGGCATCGAGCGGCCGGGGGAGAGCGTCCCACGCCGCGGCGGCACGTTCGAACGCCTCGGCGGCACGAGACCGCGTGTCTCGAGCCTGGCTGAGCAGCGCGCGGCAGGTGCCGAGCGCGGCCTGCGGTGCCGGTGCGCCGCGCCCGGCGAGCCCAGTGGCGAACTGCTCCACCAGCTCGGCTGCGTGCTGCAAGGACCCGGACGCCATGAGTGCCTGAACACGTGCACGGACCACGTCGGTAGCCCAGATCCAGGTGTCTTTGCGCTGGATCGTCTCGATCGGCTCAGCGGTTGCGGCCAGCGCGTCTTCGACGTGGCCGTCGGCCAGTAGTAGATCGCTCAGCGCCGCGGCAGCTGTGGGTGGCAGGTCGGCGATGTTGATCGGCGGCTGGGCCTCGATCAACTCCCGTAAGCGCGTCACCGCCCGGTCTCGGGCTCCGGTGACCGCGTCGAGCAACGCCGTCACCAACACGGCTTCGAGACGGTCGCGGCGGCCGTCGTCGTCGACATCAGAGAGCTCGGCAGCCCGCTCGGCGAGCCCGTCCCACCGGCCGGTCAGCCAGTCCAGGTGCAGCTGCATCGCTGCCACCGTGGAGCGCATCCGGCTGTACTCGACGTCGTCGACCAGGGTCGACGCACGCGCGAGATGACGCTCGGCGTCGGCATAGCGGCCCCACAGCGTGGCGCAGTAGCCGACGTTGGCCAAGCCGCGGGTCAGCGCGAACGCTTCGTCGGTGGCCTCGACCGTGGCCGGCAACTCGGCCGCCACCGCCCAGCCGGTCTGGTCACCGAGCGTCAGCAGGGCCGCTGCTCGATCGGCGGTGAGGGCAAGGCGTTCGGCAGGGCCGGTGACTTTACCGGCCACCTCTGCGGCACGATTCAGCCAGCGCAGATGCTCAGCGGCGGGTTGGCTCCCGGGGAGTGGATAACCGAGGTAGGTCATGACCCGGCCCGCCTCGGCCGGATCGTGAACCAGATGCGGTGCAGCTTCGGCCAGCTGGGCATGAGCAGCGTCGAACTGGCGGAGCTGGAGCAGCAGCCGCCCGAGGGGGTTACGGATCTCGGCCTGCTCGACGGGGGTCAACGTGGCGGTGGCGAGCACGTCCTGCAGGGATCGCACCGCGCGCCGGATGACGTCGCCGACGCCCTCGATCCGCGCACCCACGACCAGCAGCCGCCGGGCAAGGCGTGCCTGGGCGCTCGCGGGCAGCTCGGCCGCACCGAGCGCGTCGTCGATCAACGCGACAGCTGTCCCGTGGTCACCGGAGGCGATCGCCACGTCAGTGGCCTGCTCGACGTAGGTGACCCAGGCCGGCACGTCGGCGGCCCGGAAATGCCGGGCGAGCTGCATCACCGGTGCCGGGTCCGCGGTCTGCATCGCCTGTCCCGCCCGCAGATGCATGCTGGTCAGCTCCGCAGCCGGCGCCGACTCGTAGATCGCCCGCCCCATCAGGACGTGGCGGAACATGACGCGCCCCCGCGCGTCGTCGTCGAGCAGCCCGGAACGCACGGCCTGGGCCAGCGCGGGCCGGACCGTGCTCCGGGGTAGTCCGGCCGTTTCGGCCACGAGGCGCTCGTCCGCGGGCTCGGCCAGCACGGCCATCGCGGTGAGGATCCGCCGTACGGTGGCGTCGAGTCGCTGGGCGCGCTCCAGCACCAGGTCACGCACGGTCGGTGGCACGCTCAGCTCGTCGAGCGTGCGGCGAACCCACTGCCCGTCCCGGCGGGCGACGTCCTCGCGCTGCCGGAGCAGACGCACCGACTCCTCGACGACGAGCGGAATGCCGGCCGTGTGCTCATGGAGGAAGGCGACGAAGGCCTCGGACACCGACTCGCCGCCCAGCATGGACGAGACGAGCCCCGCGGTGTGCGTGACGTCCAACGGGGGCAAGGCCAGCCGCAGTTGGGCGACGTCCGGGCGATGACGCGAGGCCAGCCGCAGCAGTGATGAACCGGCGGGTACGTCCTCGGGACGGTAGGTCACCACGATGCTCAGATCCGGCGTGCTCCGGGAGGCCAGGAAGAGCAGGAAGCCGAGCGTCGCCTCGTCGGCCCAGTGCGCATCCTCGACCACCAGGACGCTGGTGTTCATTCCGGCGATCAGCTCGGCCAGCGCACTGAACAGGCGATGCCGGGCGGCTGAGGCGTCCTCCAACGGCTCCGGAGCCCGCGGTAGCACGGAGTCCCACTCCGGGAACAGCGGCCGCAACGCGCCGAGCAGCGGGTTCGTCGCGGCTGACGGCCGGGCGGTGCGGTGCCCCTGACGGATTCCGTCGACGATGGGGCCCAGGGTCAGCGAGTCGAGGTAGGGCGGGCAGGTGGCCATCAAGACCGATTCGCCCACCGATGACTCGGTGGCCAGCAGTTCCTGGACCAGTCGGGTCTTGCCGATGCCCGCTTCGCCTTCGATCAACACCACCGCGGGCCGCCGGGCCAAGGCTCCGGCCAGCCGGGCCAAGTCGCCCTCGCGCCCCACGAACGCGGGTGTGGCCAAATCGGGTTCGATATCGGATTCCGAAGCCACCGATGGACGCATGACCACGGCTATCTCCTCGCAGTCGAACTGGCCACGCCCGGCACGATGCCCCCTGGGCGCTGCGGCGGTGTCGGGAAGTCGTGCCCTGGGCGCACAGTACTACGACGACGTGATGACGCGAGCGCGGCGGAGCTACCGGCAACGACGTACCGAACTGCCGATCTCTGCCCGACGATCTGCGAGGCCGTGATCGGAAGGCTGAATTCCGACCGTAACGACCTCGTAGATGGAGCTGATCATGGCTACCGACACGACCTTCACCGAGCGCCCCACCGCGCAGCGGCCGGTTTCGACGCGCTCGCCCATCGGCGTCGACCGGGCGATCAAGGCACTGGGTGGTTGGCTCGCTCGGCACAGCGTCGGCATTCTCCGGTTCAGTCTCGGCCTCGTCTTCACCGCGTTCGGGGTGCTGAAGTTCATCGGCATGAGTCCGGCTGAGAGCTTGGCGGTGCGGACTCTCGGCGCCCTGACGCTCGGCATCGTCGCAGGTGACGTGGCCCTGTACCTGACCGCGATCGTCGAGACGGTCATCGGGCTCACCCTCGTGACGGCCAAGTTCGTCAAGACCGGGCTGGTTCTGCTGGGCGCAGCGCTGGTGGGGAT
>NZ_DAHVSH010000190.1:0-4073 GCF_027324685.1 Haloactinopolyspora sp. | reverse complement strand
TGGGCCGGGTTCACCTCGGGCAGCTCCGGGCGGCCGCGGGCGGTCGTTCGCAGCGGGGCGTCGTGGACCGGCTCCTTCGCCGCCGTCTCGGAGTTGACCGGCATCACGCCGGACGACACCGTCCTGGTGCCCGGGTCGCCGGCGTCGTCACTGTTCGCCTTCGCTGCTCTGCACGCGCTCGGCGTGGGCGCGACGCTCGCGCTCCTGCCGCCGGGGCGAGCCGGGCGCGGGCGATCGCTGGCCGCCGCGCTGCCCGGGGCGGACGTCGTCCATGTCGTGCCGCACGTGTTGGCTGAGTTGCTGACTGGGTCGCTGGCCGAGCGGGCGGGTGGGCATCGCACCGGGCTTCCCGCGCGGCTGCGTACGGCGGTAGTCGGCGGCGCGGCGCTGGCGCCGGGGATACGCGAGCGGGCAGCCGAGGCCGGTCTCGGCGTCGTGGCGTACTACGGCGCCGCGGAGTTGTCGTTCGTCGCCGTGGACCCCGACGGTGCGGGGCTACGGCCGTTCCCCGCCGTCGACATCGACGTGCGCACGCAGCGCGGTGCCGATCTCGGTGAGGTGTGGGTGCGCTCGCCGTGGGTCGCCGAGGGGTACCTCGCCGGGGCCGGGGGGCCATTGCGCCGGGACTCTGCCGGCTGGGCGAGCGTCGGTGATCTGGCCGCACCCGGCCTGCCGCTGCGGTTGCGCGGGCGGGGCGACGGCGCGGTCATCACCGGCGGGGCGACCGTGGTGCCCGAGGACGTGGAGTCGGTGCTGCGTACGGTGCCCGGGGTCTCCGACGTGGTCGTCATCGCCACGGCGCACGAGCATCTCGGCGCGGTCGTCACCGCGGTCGTCGAGCGCGGTGCCGCGACGGTGCCGCGGGCGGTCCTGGAGGCCGCGGCGCACGCCGAGCTGGCGCCCACACATCGGCCACGCCGGTGGCTCGCGGTGGATGCGCTACCGCGTACGTCGAGCGGTAAGCCGGCGCGCGCGGCCATCAGTTCCGCTGTCGCCGCGGGACGGTTGCCCACGGAGCCGTTACCGTGACAGCGCCGGTCATCGTCGCAGCGCGGCGTACCCCCATCGCCACTGCTGGGCGGGGTCTGCGCGCGGTCACCGTCGACGAGCTGGCCGTCCGAGTGGTGAGCGCGGTGACCGAGGATGTCCGGACGGCCGGCGTCACCACAGCCGTCGACGACGTCGTTTTGGGCAACTGCACCGGCCCAGGGGGCAACCTGGCCCGGGTCACGGCGCTGGCCGCCGGCCTCGGCGAAACCGTGCCAGGCGTCACCATCGACCGCCAATGTGGCAGCGGCCTCGCGGCTATCGTGCAGGCTGGGCAGGCCGTGCGCAGCGGCGATGCTGCGCTGGTCGTGGCCGGTGGCGCCGAGAGCGCGTCGACGGCACCGCGGCGACAGCACCCGGGCACCGCCAGTGGATCGGGCGACACCTACGAACGCGCCCGGTTCACCCCGCCGGAGTACGGCGACCCCGACATGGGGGTCGCAGCCGAGAACCTTGCACAACGCCGCGGCGTGAGCCGCGACCGCCAGGACGCTTACGCGTGCGCCAGCCATGCCCGCGCCTTGGACGCCCGGGCGGCCGGGCGCTTCGACCGGGAGCTGGTGGCGACCGTCGGCGTCACCGTCGACGACCGGCCTCGAAAGCTGTCCCCCGCGGCCCTGGCCCGCATGCCGGCCGCCTTCGTTCCGGGCGGCACCGTCACCGCCGGGAACTCCTGCCCGAACAGCGACGGCGCCGCCGCCGTCGCCGTCGTCGGTGAGAACATCCGAGCCGATGCCCCCGGGCTGCGTCTGGTGGCCAGTGCCGTCGTGGGCTGCGACCCGCGCCTGCCGGGCTGGGGCCCCGTCCCCGCCGTCGAGCGCGTGCTGGACACCGCCGGGGTGGACGTGGGGGAGGTGGCGGCGATCGAGATCGTCGAGGCGTTCGCCGGGCAGGTCCTGGCGGTCACCGATGCGCTCGGCCTCGACCCGCTCGGGGCGGACGCCGGACTGGTGTGTGCCGACGGTGGCGCGCTGGCTCTGGGGCACCCGTGGGGTGCGACCGGTGCTGTCGTCATGGTCCGGCTGTTCAGCCGGCTCGTGGGTGGCGGCGCGCCTGCGGGCACGCTGGGCCTGGCCACGGCCGCCGTAGGCGGCGGTATGGGTGTGGCGGCCCTGGTCGAGGTGGTCCGATGACCGGGTTGACCGGCGCGTACATGCCCGGAACGTCGCCGCTGCACCGGCTGCCGGCCGGGGTGAAGCTGGGGCTGCTGGCGCTGGCGTGCGCGGCGCTCGTCGCGGTACGCACGCCGCTGACGGTGGGTGTGGCCGGTGTCGTCGTGGCGGCGCTGTACGTGCTGTCCGGCGTGGGGGCGCGCGCCGCGTGGGCGCAGATTCGCCCGGTGCGCTGGTTCGTGCTCGTGTTGTTGGCGGTGCAGTTGCTGATCACCGACGCATCGACCGCGGTGTCGCTGACGGCGCGCATCGTGCTCGCGGTCGCGCTGGCCGGGCTCGTGACGCTGACGACCCGGATGACCGAGCTCATGGCCGCCCTGGAACGCGGCTTGGCGCCGTTGCGGCGCGTGGGCATCGACCCCGCCCGGGTGAGCCTGCTGATGTCGCTGGCGATCCGCAGCGTCCCCGTCGTCGCGGGCATCGCCGGGCGGGTCCGCGACGCCCAACGTGCCCGGGGACAGGAGCGCAGTATCCGCGCGTTCGCGGTGCCGCTTGTCGTCGGCGTGTTGCGCTACGCCGACACACTCGGGGAGGCGCTGCAGGCGCGGGGCTTGGACGACTGAGGTGTCAGCACCGTCTGACGATCACGAGTCGTCGACGTCCTGGATGCCGGCGCGGCCGGCTTCCACGTAGACGCTGGCGCGAGTCCTGATCGGGGCATCGCGGGCCGTGACGCGATCCACCACGCGGTAGTCGGTGCGCCACTGTTGCGGCGTCAACTCGCAGCGAGCATAACCACGTTGCACGTTGTGGAACTTCATATGCGGATTCTCGGCCAACCACCGTCGCCCCCAGTCGTCCATGTCCTGCCCGTCGCCGCCGGAACTGATGGACGTGCCGAGAAACTCGACGCCGACGGTGGCCGAGTCGGGATCGTCGAAGTTCGATTTCAGGTCCGCGGCCACACTGCGATGGGCGTCGCCGGTGATGACCACGAAATTGTCGACGCCACGCTCCTGGACACCGTCGAACAACCGGGTGCGCGCGGCTGCGTAACCATCCCACGTGTCCATGCCGAACGCCTGCTCGGGACCAGACTCGGAATCGCCTTGCATGACGAAGATCTGATTCGCCATGACGTTCCACGTCGCCTCAGACGAACCGAGTCCGTCGAGCAGCCACGTCTCCTGTTCGGTGCCGAGCATGGTGCGATCCGGGTCGAGCCGCTCCTCGCAGCCGATCTGCCGGCCGTCACCACACGCCTGGTCGTCGCGGTGCTGGCGGGTGTCGACGACGTTGAACTGCGCGAGGTCACCGTAGGTGAGCCGACGGTAGAGCTGCATCCCGTTCTCGGTCGGCAGGGACGCCCGGCGCATGGGCATGTTCTCGTAGTACGCCTGGAGCGCGGCGGCGCGACGAGCCAGGAACTGCGGGCCGCCGACACCGTTGCCGTCAAGGTCGCCGGCCCAATTGTTGTCGACCTCGTGATCGTCGAGCACCACCACCCATGGAAACGAGGCATGAGCTGCCTGGAGGTCGGCGTCGGCCTTGTACTGGCCGTACCGGATGCGGTAATCGGCCAGCGATTCGCACTCGACGGCTGGTAGGTGCCCGCGACCGAGCTCACCTTGGGCCGCGCCTTCGTAGATGTAGTCACCGAGGTGGACCACGAGGTCGAGATCTTCCTCAGCGGCCAGGTGCCGGTACGCGGTGAAAAAGCCTTCCGGAAAGTTCTGGCAGCTGGCGAAGGCGAACGTCAGCGACGACAGGGCCGCGCCGGGTGCCGGGGCGGTCCGGGTGCGGCCGACCGGGCTGATCTCGGGACCGGCACGGAAGCGGTACCAATAGTCGCGGCCGGGCTCCAAGCCGTCGACTTCGGCGTGCACGGAATGGCTGAGCTCCGGCGTCGCTCGC
>NZ_DAHVSH010000168.1:0-94892 GCF_027324685.1 Haloactinopolyspora sp. | reverse complement strand
GGTCACGGCTCGCTGGACCATTCGGCTCTGCTGCTGTTGGTCGAGCAGCTGTCGGGGCGATCGGGCGAGTAGCCACGGGCGGACGTTCGCCGCCGACGCCGACGCTGACCTACACGGTGATGTGGACGTGGTCGTAGTGGTTCGCGGTGTCCGAACCGCGGTCCTCCATCCAGCGCCAGCCCTCGTCGCTGCGCTCGACGGTCCAGATCCGCTGCGACCAGATGACCTCGCTGACGCCGAGCTCGGCGTAGTTGGCCCGGACCCACTCGGCAATGGCGTCGCCCTGCGAACTGCTCGAGATCATGACGTCCAAGGCGCGGCCCTCGCCGTGCGCACCCCCGTCGCCCGGCCGCAGCCCGCCGTAGGATGCGACGTCCGGG
Organism: Haloactinopolyspora sp.; assembly: GCF_027324685.1. Classification (NCBI taxonomy): domain Bacteria; kingdom Bacillati; phylum Actinomycetota; class Actinomycetes; order Jiangellales; family Jiangellaceae; genus Haloactinopolyspora; species Haloactinopolyspora sp. The sequence continues at coordinate 94,512 of NZ_DAHVSH010000168.1, read as the reverse complement.
AACTCCGCGCACACCGCGCGGTGTACCCGGATGGCCTCGTCCGTGAGGCCCTCCTCGACCTCCGAACCGGACTCACACGGCGCTGAGGAGATACCGTCGTCGGGCTCTTCGGGTTCGGGCTCCTCGGTCTCCGGGACCGGCTCGGTCTTCGACAGATATGCGCCGGCCACCCAGTACGTCTCGTCGTCCAGCAGGATCTGCGTCCAGGAACCGTCCGTCTCGCCGGTGATCGCGACGCGAGTGCCGAACTCCAGGGTCGTGGCGACGCTGGTGTCCTCACCCGGCCCGGTACGCACGTTCAGGCCGGTGGTGACGTACCTGTGCCCGGCGACGGTGGGCTCCGGCGTGGGCGTCGGGGTGGCGGTCTCCGTCGGCGTTTCGGTCTCGGCCTGGGTCGGGGTTTGCGTCGGCGTCGGCGTCGTCGTCTTCGTCGGGCTCTTGGTCTTCGTCGGCGTCGGGGACTTCGTCGGCGTCGGGCTGCGGTCACGGTCGCGGGCCGACATCTGGTCGCGATCCTCGGTGTGCAGATCCGAGGGCAGATCCGACGCCGCCGGCTTACTGCTCTCGCCGTCGGGCCAGAACACCGTTCCGGCCGCGATCGCCGACGCCACGGCAACCGGGGCGGCGATCACCCCCAGCCGACGGGTGAGCGGACGCCGCTTGACGTGCTTGGGGCGGGGAGACGCCAAAGCCTTCTCTCCATCCTGGTATCGAGACCTTTCCGTTACCGGGAGGCAGGCAATCACATTTCGGGCGAAATGTCACAGATTGGATCACGGGCGGTGCATCACGTCCGCGGCATCTGCGCCTGCGACCAGCGCGTTCAGGTCGTCGCTCGAGTTTTTTCGGGTCGCCTCCCGATGGAGATCATCCGGCTCCTCGGGGCCCGATGCGGACAGCCCCGGCAACGGGTCCTGTTCGAGTAGATCTTTGCCGGGCCGTTCCGGCGGCTCGATCGGATACACGCCGTCGAAGCAAGCCCGGCACTGTTGTTCTTTCGGCACGGTGGAGGCCTCGATCAACGCGTCGAGGGTGACGTAGCCCAGCGAGTCCGCACCGATCGAGCGGCAGATCTCGTCCACCGACAGCCCGGTCGCGACGAGCTCGGCGCGCGAGGCGAAGTCGATGCCGTAATAGCACGGCCACGCCACCGGCGGGCTGGAGATGCGGATGTGCACCTCACGAGCGCCGGCTTCGCGAAGCATCCGCACCACGGCCCGCTGAGTGTTGCCGCGCACGATGGAGTCGTCGATGACGACCAGCCGCTTACCGGCGACGATCTCGCGCAACGGGTTGAGCTTGAGGCGAATGCCGAGTTGGCGCAGGGTCTGCGACGGCTGGATGAACGTCCGCCCCACGTAGGCGTTCTTGACCAGCCCCATGCCGTACGGGACGCCGGATTCCTCGGCATAACCCACAGCCGCCGGCGTGCCGGATTCGGGCACCGGGATGACGAGATCGGCCTCGACCGGGTGCTCCCGCGCCAGCCTGCGGCCGATGTCGACCCGGGTCTCATGCACCGACCGCCCGCTGATGTGGGTGTCCGGGCGGGCGAGGTAGACGAACTCGAACAGGCACCCCTTCGGCTCGGCCCGGGCGAAGCGATGTGAGCGCAGCCCGTCGGCGTCGATGGCGACCAGTTCGCCCGGCTCGATCTCGCGCACGAAGGACGCGCCGACGATGTCCAGCCCGGCGGTCTCGCTGGAGACCACCCAGCCTCGTTCGAGCCGCCCGAGCACCAGCGGGCGTACGCCCTGCGGATCGCGGGCGGCGTACAGCGCCGACTCGTCGCTGAAGACCAGCGAGAACGCGCCACGCAGATGCTTGAGCACCTCGATGGCGCTCTGCTCGAGGCTCCGGTCGGCGTACGAGCCCATCAACGCGGTGACCAGCGCGGAGTCGGTGGTGTTGCCGTAACGCAGCTCCCCGACGTCGGTGCCGACACGTTCGTGGACCAGTTCCAGCAACTCGGCGGTGTTCGTGAGGTTGCCGTTGTGCGCCAGCGCGACCGTGCCGGCCGGCGTGGCGCCCAGGGTGGGCTGTGCGTTCTGCCACACGCTGCCGCCGGTGGTGGAGTAACGCGTGTGCCCGACCGCGACATGGCCGATCAACGTGTTGAGGGTGGCTTCGTCGAAGACCTGGCTGACCAGGCCCATGTCCTTGTAGACCAGAGTCTGCTCGCCGTTGCCCACGGCGATGCCCGCCGACTCCTGACCACGGTGTTGCAGGGCGTAGAGCCCGAAATAGGTCAGCTTGGCGACCTCTTCGTCCGGAGCCCATACGCCGAAGATGCCGCAAGCATCTTGAGGACCCTTGTCCTGAGCATTGATGTCGTGCGTCAGCGTTCCATCGGGCCGGGCCACGGGACCAGTGTACGGAGCGGGCCACGACGCGGCGAGCGAACCGGGCGTTGACGACGAAGTCGGCACCAGCGCCGGGGGCGGGCGCTGGTGCCGACTTCGGTCGTATCGGCCGTACGGTCAGTCGGCCGACGAGGCGCTGTCGGCCGAGGCCGGGCTGTTGGCCGAGGCCGGGCTGTTGGCCGATGCAGCCGACGCCGCACTCTGGGCCGACGCTGCGCTGTTCGCCGATGCAGCCGACGCTGCGCTGTTCGCCGATGCAGCCGAGGCCGCACTGTTCGCCGATGCAGCCGACGCTGCGCTGTTCGCCGAGGCAGCGGACTTCGCGGCCTGAGTTTTGCCCGAATCGTCTGCGGTGGCCGGCGCGTCGATCACCGTCGACGACGGACGGCCGTCGTCAGCACTGAACGCCGGAGCCGCCACGACCACGCCGGAGCCGAGACCGAGGGCGGCCATCGTGCCGACGGCGAGCCACTTCCGCTGGACCTTCATCGCAATTCCTCCTCGTAGGACGGCACCGACCTCTGCATCCGGTGCTGACTCCTACCTTCGAAGCCGCAGATGAGCCGATCAGGAGAGCCCGATGAGAGGATTCTCAGCGAGTCGTCGACCACGGTCCGGCGACGGATTCGGCTTGATCGGAAACATCGACTCGCCGAGCGCGGTTGCACGAGTATGAATGTGACGGAGACGACACCTGCACGACCGATCGTCCTGATCACCGGTGCTACCAACGGGCTCGGCCACTGGCTCGCCGTCCGACTGGCCGAACTCGGAGCCGGTGTCATCATCCACGGCCGCGATCCCGACCGTCTCGACGCCACCGCTAGGGCCATGCAGGACGAGGGCGGCGGCAGGCCGCACGGCACGGTCCTGGCGGATCTGGCCGACCTGAGTCAGGTCGACCAGCTTGCCGACGAGGTGCTCAAAGAGTTCGACACTCTCCACGTCCTGGTCAACAATGCCGGTGTCGGCTTCGGCCCGCCCGGTGCTGCCCGCCAGCTCAGCGCTGACGGGCTCGAACTGCGCTTCGCCGTCAACTACCTGGCCGGGTATCACCTGACGAACCGGCTCCTGCCGCTGCTGAAACGCAGCGCGCCAGCTCGGATCGTCAACGTCGCCTCCATCGGGCAGGAGCCGATCGACTTCGACGACCCGATGCTCGAGCACGACTACTCCGGCATCCAGGCCTACCGCCGCAGCAAGCTCGCCCAGATCATGTTCACCATCGATCTGGCCGAGCGGTTGCGCGGCACCGGCGTCACCGCGAACGCCTTGCACCCGGCCAGCCTGATGGACACCGCGATGGTGCGAGAGATGAACTTCACCGCGCTCAGCACGCTCGACGACGGCGGTGAGGCAACGCTGCGGCTGATCAACGACCCGGCGCTGGCTGAGGTCAGTGGACGATTCTACGACCAGACAGTCGACACGCCGCCCCACCCGCAGGCCGCGGATCCCGAGGCCCGCCGACGGCTACGCGAGCTGTCCGACACCCTGATCGCCCAGGCCCTGGGCGCCACACAGCCCGATCGGGAACGGTCGCCGAGCTGACGTGCGAGCCGGGGCCGGGCTGCGTCCGTGTGTCGGCAAACCCTTGGGTCGCAAGGGGTGACACTCGTGGCACGTCGTGACCTCGGTGTCACCCCCTCCGCGTAAACGCCCGCCGCCCTGCCGCTCCACCAGGCCACTGCGCTGTACGGCTCGTGCCGCGTCCGGGACAGGCTCCTAAGCCGACGCCGTCCTCAGGTGGGCCACGATCTGCTCCACCATGTCCTTGGCCGCTTGTGCAGCCTGGCCGTTGCCCGTGAGCAACGCGGGCTGGTCGCCGACATAGCGCTCCGAGAGCAGCGCCCGCGCCTCCAATTGGTCCACCAGGGCCGACTTCACCGCGGGGCGGGACAACGTATCGGGAACCGGGAAGGCGAGGACGTCCAACGGCTCGTGAGCTGCGTCCGGGTAGCGCGCGATCACCCGGCCGATGTCGGGGTCGGTGTCGTTCAAGTGCAGCCACGTGCGCACCACCGGTGGCACACCCGTACTGCCGACGTACACCACCGGCCGGGTCGCACCGACCCGGAGCCAGGCGTAGACCCACGCACCGACACCGGCCAGGGCGCCGTCGCGCACTTGAAGCAGAACGGCTTCGCTCTCCATCCGGGCAGTCTCTCAGCGTCGGTCGACCGCTGTGGCCGCTACTCGCCGGTTTCAGCCGTTCGAGCCATCTCGAGCAGGCGGCGCACGGTGCGTAGGTTCCGGGCCGTGCCGACGACACCGATGCGATCGCCGACGCTCGCCCACAGCTTGCTCTTGCCGACGCCGTCCGGGAAATGCAGAAACAGGTTCGTGCCGATGACGCGGGACTCGTCGCGCCCGGACTCCACGGCCGCGACCTGGTCGATAGCGGCCCGATCGGGCGCCTGCGCCAGGAACATGATCAACAGGCGGCTCGGATCGGCGTCCGGGAACGGGTTCGCCTGTACGGCGTCGGTGACCTCGTCACTACTGCGGACGATGACCGCTACCTCGACCCCGAGCCGCCGCGCGAGTTCCGCCTCGACCGCTGCCGCGAGCTGGAGCTGGTCGAGTTCCGGGGTACCGCTGGTGAACACGACGTTGCCGCTGTTGATGTACGTCGCGACGTCGGTGTGACCGAGCCCTTCGAACAGCGCTCGCAGGTCGGGCATCGCGACCTTGTTGCGCCCGCCGACATTGACGCCTCGAAGCAATGCGATGTATCGGGTCATCGGGCGCCTCCCGTTCAGTCGCCGGCGAGTCGCTGCAGCAGTAAGGCCTCGGCGAGACACACCTTGCCGAACTGTTCGACGTGCAGGCTCTCGTCCACGCCGTGGGCCCGGGAGTCAGGGTCTTCCACGCCCGTGACCAACACCGTGGCGTCGGGAAATTCCCGTTCGAACTCCGCGATGAACGGGATGGAGCCACCAATGCCCAACTGCACCGGCGCTTGACCGAACGCGTCGGCGAATGCCGACTCGGCCGCCCGAAACGCCGGGCTGGACGTATCGAGGTCGCATCCGGCGCCCACCATGCCGTCGGTGATGCTGATCTGGGCGCCGTACTCGGCGTGCGAACGCAGATGGTCGGCGAGCGCATCGAGGGCCGCGCGCGGATCCTGGCTGGGCGCCAGTCGCAAGCTCACCTTCGCCCGAGCCTGGTGCACCACGATGTTGGCCGCATCGGCGACGCTCGGCGCGTCGATCCCGATGACCGAGATCGCCGGGCGGGTCCACAGTCGCTCGGCCAACGAGCCGGTGCCGCTCAGCTCGACACCGTCGAGCACGCCCGCCTCGGCCCGGAACCGTGCCTCGGGGTAGTCGACATCGGGAGCCTCGTCGTGGACCAGGCCGGCCACCGCTACGTCACCGTTGTCGTCGTGCAACGTGCCCAGCAGCCGGCACAGTGCGGTCAACGCGTCGATCACCGGCCCGCCGAAGATACCGGAATGCACCGCGTGGTCGAGGATTCGCAGCTCGACATAGCAGTCGACACCGCCGCGCAGGCTGGTGGTCAAGCCCGGAGTGTCGATGGACCAGTTCACGGAATCGGCCACGACGATGACATCGGCGGCCAGCCGGTCGCGGTACGTGCGCAGGAACGATGTGAACGTGGGCGAGCCGACCTCTTCCTCACCCTCGACGAACAAGACCACACCCACCGGGGGCCGCCCGCCGTAGGCCCGCAGCGCCGCGAGATGGGCAGCGACGCCCGCCTTGTCGTCCGCGGCGCCGCGTCCGTAGATGCGTCCCCCGCGTTCGGTGGGCTCGAACGGGGCACTGCCCCAGGCGTCGGCCGGCCCGGTCGGCTGGACGTCATGGTGGGCGTAGAGCAGCACGGTGGGCGCACCGGGCGGTGCGGGCCAGTTGGCGATGACCGCCGGGGCGCCGCCGTCGACGCTGAGGACGTCGACCTGTGCGGCATTCTCGGCCCGCGCCAGCGCCGCGACCGCCTCCGCACTGGCCCGGACGTCGTCGGCGCGAGCGGGTTCGGCGCTCACGCTGGGGATGCGGACGAGCTTCTCCAGGTCAGCCCGCACGGACGGGAGGATCGCCTCGACGGCGGCAGCAATGTCGTTCATCGCCAGCACTCTAGACGCTCACGCCGACAACGCGGCGTACGTGGCGCAGCGCCAGACCGGCGCCGATCAGCAACGCCGCGGCAGCGAGAAGCGTCAGCCCGCCGGCCGGTGCCCCGGTGTCCGGCAGCGCCGCGCCGGCGTCATCACCGGTTCCCGGCTGGTCCGCGCCACCGTCACCGGCGCCCGCGGCATTGTCGTCGTCGGCCCGGTCGTCGGCATGGTCGTCGCCGGGTTCCTCGGGGTCGTTCGGCTGCTCCGCCTCGCCGGACTCGTCACCGTCACCGGGTTCGTCCGGCTCGTCCGTCCCGTCACCCGGACCGATCCCGACCAGGATCGGATCATGGTCGCTGGCCCGGAACACTGAATTGCCGTCGAACAGCTCGCTGGCGAAGTAGTTGTACCGGGAGTACTCGAACAGCACCGACTCGACGGAGTTGACGTTCCACACGTCCACGCCGCGGATCAGGTCGTCATCCAGCACCGAGGAACTGGCCAGGACGTGGTCCAGCGAACCGACCTTGCCGTCGAAGACGTAGGTCTGCTCGCCGGCGAAGGCCTCGTTGAGGTTCGTGTACCCCGCGTCGTAGAACACCTGCATCGGGTTCTCCTGCGTGTACGCATTGAAGTCCCCGAGCAGGAACACGTCCTGGGTATCCGAGGCCGCGACGAGGTCGTCGGCGAAGGCCACCAGGGCCTCGGCCTGCGCCACCCGGTCGGCGTCGAAGCAGCCTTCGGGCGGGGCCGGGTCGCCGCAGTCACCGCCCTTGGACTTGAAGTGGTTCACGATCGCGAGGAACGTGTACCCGGACCCGCGGACCCGGAATTGTTGAGCCAGCGGCTCGCGAGCATTGGCGAAGGCCGCAGAGCCGGTCAGTACCACCGACTCACCCACCGGCTCGACCGCTGCCGTGCGATAGATGAAGGCGTTGCGGATGACGTCCTGTTCGTCCAGGTCCGGCAGGTCCGCCGGGGACTCGGCATACGCCCACGTGCCGGCACCCGCCGCAGTGTTCAGGGCGGCCACGAGGGTGGCCAGCGCTTCGTCGCGGTCCTGGCCGAACTTCGCCGAATTCTCGATCTCCTCGAGGGATACGACGTCGGCGTCGAGCCCGTTGATCGCCGCGACGATCTTGCCTTCCTGCCGGGCGAGGTTCTCCGGGTCCCACGCACCGCGTGCATCGCAGCCGCCGCTGACACTGATCGGATTGCCGTCGCGGTCGGTGTACGGCTCGCACCCGTCGAGGTCCACACCCAACGTGGTGAAGTAGTTCAGCACGTTGAACGTGGCCAGGGTGACTTCGCCGCCGACGTCTTCCGGCGTGCTGTTGGCTTGGCGCGTGTTGCCCGAGTCGAAGGTGACGACGTCCGGTGCCGGGCCGTCGACCGGCGTCGTGGGCTGAAAGTTCCACTGGAAGCGGTAGTCGAAGATCATGCTCGTGTGGAACGACGCCACGGCCCCGGTGCGCGGCGGCACGTCCGCTGGTAGGTACGGCACCAGGCTGTCGGTGGACGTACGCTCCGAGCGGCCGTCGTCCAGCGTGACAGCGCGAGCCGCGTTGTCGGCCACGGCCGCGTCGTACTCCGGTGACCCTGGCGCGGCGACATCGGTCTCTTGGACCAGCGGCCCGCCGAAGCCGAGACCGATGGAGCCGAACGCGGCGCTACCCCATCCGCCGAGCGCGTAGGTGTCGGACACGACGTAGCCCTCGGCCGGCTGGACGAGCATGCCCTCGAACACCTCACGACGCTCGTCGTCCTCCGGCAGCCGGAACGCGACCGGTTTCACCGCTTCGGCGGCTTCATCGAGCTCCACCACGCCGCCGTCGGCCACCGTGATCTCAGTCAGCCCGTTGAACTCGCTCACCTCGCCGGTGACTTCGACGTAGTCGCCGATCGCGACGTCGTCCACCGTGTCCGGTGAGTAGACGAAGACCGCGTCGGAGGCCGTCCGCTCGTCGAGGTCGGTGTCACCACCGCTGCCCGGGGTCTGGATGTAGTAGCCGTCGAATCCGCCCTCGGAGTAGGCGGCGGTGACCACGCCCGACGTGGTGACCACCTCGCCGACCAGCGGCGATTCCGCGCCCGTTCCCTGAATCTCGGGAATCGTCGCCGGCTGCCCTTCCCCGGGATCATCGTCCGGCGGTTCGTTCACCACGCCGAACGAGGCCGGTACCGGTCCGATCCAGGTGCCGTCGACCTTCTGCAGCGAGTACTCGGCCGGAGTGGACGACCCCTCCTCGACGCCGATGTCAACGCTGGTCATGCCGTCAGCCGGGCGGCCATGGGCTTCGAACGTTCCCTCGTAGGAGAGGAACTCGACGACCTGGCGCTGCCGGTTGGCCAGGACGACGCCGTCGGGCGACCCGTTCTGCAACCCGTTCGTGTCGAACTCGACCACCATCACGCCGGCGCTCGGCACGCTTCCCCGCAGTGTGCGCTGGTCGTAGACCGCCCCGTCGTTGCCGTTGTAGAGCACGATCTGCCAGCCGGTGAGGTTCGTTCCGGGCTCGGCCTGGATCTCGATGGCCTCGCCGATGTCCGTGCCGGCGTTGTCGTAATGGATCTCGCTGATGAACGGGCCTGGCTCGTCCGCACTCGCCGGCTGCGCCGAGCCCACTGGCATGACGATTCCGCCGACCCCGGCCACGACGGCCGCGGTGCACCCGGCGAGTGCCGCCCGCACGGGGCGGCGTCGAATGGTCTCGCGCATCGCGTTACCTCCGGCCGGGCCCGTCGCGCCGGGGCCGGCGATGTTGAGTCGGGGAATGGCGGACGTCAGCTGTCGGAGCTGCCGGCGGAGGTCGAGCCCTTGCGCCTTGACAGCGCGTACAAGACGCCGCCCACGACGAGCACCGCGATACCGATGATCAGCCACCACTGGATGCCGGACGACCCGGTGTCCGGGAGTTCGGTACCGTCGTCGGTACCGGTCTCGTCCCCGGTCTCCGCACCGTCGTCGGTACCGGACACGTCACCGGTCTCCGCACCGTCGTCCGTACCGGACACGTCACCGGTCTCCGCACCGTCGTCCGTACCCGACACGTCACCGGTCTCGTCGCCGGTTTCCGTACCGTCGTCGGTCCCCGACCCCTGCGGGTCCACGGTCACGGGAACGGTGACCGTCGTGCCGGTCTCGGACAAGGTGACCACCAGCTGGGTCTCGGTCGCCGCGGCGAGCTGAGCCCCCTCCGCGGCGAGGTCGTCAGGCACCGTGACGCTGATGTGCGCCCGGCCGACCTCGTCGGTCGTGTCGATGATCGTGTCGTCAACGGTCACCGTGCCGAGATCAACCCCGCCGAGCGTGACCGACGCCGTCTCGTCCACCGGCTCGCTGGTGCTGAACAGCAGCGAGGACAGCTCGAGTTCGAGCTTGTCGCCCGGTTCGTACACCGCGTCGGGATCGCTGACCCAGCTGACCCCGACGGCGCGCTGCGCGTAGTCCGGTGCCGCCGGCGAGTTCGCGGCCAGGTAGTCGACCATGGCCTGCAAGTCGATCTGTCCGGTGTCGGCGACGTCCGTACCCTCGGCCAGGGTCGCGAAGTTGTCGCCGCCGGAGGCCAGGAACGAGTTCGCCACGACGCGGTACTCACCCTCGGGGTCCAGTGGCTGACCGTCGAAGGTCACCGAAGTCACGTGCTCGCCGGCGGCGGCCTGCGGGTCGTAGGTGTAGGTCAGCCCCGCGGAGACGCCGAGCTTGAGGAACGGCCGGCTCGCACCGTCGGGCTGCCATTGCTCCTCCAGCACCTGGACGACCTGCTCGCCGGTCAGGGTCAGGGTGACCAGCGTGTTGGCGAACGGCTGCACCTCGGCGGCCTCGCGGTAGGTGACGTTGCCGTCCGGGTCGCTTTCACCGGTGCCGGCATAGGTCATGTCGGTGCGCAGCCCACCGGGGTTCATCACGGCGATCTGCGTCGCGGGATCGGTCACCTGCGCAGCGGCGAGCTGGACGTCGGCGACGAAGTTGCCCAGCGTCGACTCGCCGCCACGGTTCTCGGTGCCATCACTCTGCTGGGCGCGGTTGAAGTCCGCCGTGATCTCGCCGAGCGACTCCGCGCCGAGCTCCTCGGCCTTGTCGACCGCATCATCGACGATCGCCTGGACCTCGGGGTCGGGCTCGTACTCGGGGTTGGGCACCCAGTTGCCCTCGTCGTCCTCGACGGTCAGGGGCAGGATCGCCGACTCGATCGCGGTGACGGCTTCAGCTTCGGTGTCGTAGGTGAAGCTGAGCTGGTTGAGGTTGTAGCCGTACTGGCCGGCGCTGACGACGGGCCGCTCGGTGACCGTGCGTCCCTCGTCCACCCACTCGGCCACCTCGACGTCGTGGTCGTAGGCCAGGTGCGTGTGCCCGGAGATGATGGCGTCGACGTTGGCGTTCGCGCCGGTGACGATGGCACCGAAGTCCGTGTTCGGGTCGGTGGCGGATTCGACGTCCGTGGTCGCGGCGCCTTCGTGCACGAGCAGGACCACGATGTCCGCGCCGTCGGCCTTGAGCTCGTCGGCGACGCGGTTGGTCTCTTCGACGACGTCGAGGACGTCCACGGAGGCGATGCCGTCCGGGCTGACCAGTTCCGGCAAGTGCTCGGTCACCGCGCCCACGAAGCCCACGGTGACGCCGTCCAGCTCGGTCGTCCACGACTCCGCCAGGTCTTCCAGCTCGGCGTTCTCGCACCCGTGTGTCTGGCCGCTCTTGACCTTGACGTTCGCGCCCAGGTATTCCCAGCTAGCGCGCGGGATGACGCGATCGACCAGGTCGCAGTAGCCCTTGTCGAACTCGTGATTGCCCACTGCGCTGACGTCGAGGCCCGCCGCATTGAGCGCGTCGATGGTGGGATTGTCGTCATCGACGAAAGAGACGAACGTCGAGGCGCCGATCAGGTCGCCGGCGGCGGCGAACACCGTGTTCGGGTTGTCGCCGCGGATCTCGTCCACTGCGCCAGCCAGTAGCGCTGCACCCGCGGCTTGGCCGTCAGCCTCGAGGCGTCCGTGGAAATCGTTGATACCGAGAATGTCCACATCGACGGTCTCCCCCGGCTCGTCCATGGCGGCGGACGGCACCGACAACAAGCCGCTCGTCGCGAGGCCGAAGGCGGCGCCGACGGCGCCTACACGATAAAGACGCCTGGTCAGGCGCATGAGTAACCTCCGTATGACAACGTCGACGGCAGCGACCGTATCGGCTGCACATGAACGACGGGCGTACGCCACGACACAGGTTGTCGATACCTGACTCCGACGTCAATAGCGAATGCACTGCCGGAATGTCACCAGTCGGTTTCGTCGACGGTGCTCAGAGTTTGCGCGCGACCCCACCGGCCATCAGGTGATCGACCTCGTTGCGCTGCTTGAGCTGGGGACCGTCCGGCCACCATTCGACGCACGGCACCACACCAGGCGGCAACAACTCCAACCCGGTGAACAGCTCCTCGATCTGTGCCTTGGTCCGGAACGTCGCGGCGCCCACACCCTGACGCATGATCTGCTCGACCTCGCGAGCCATCGGCGTGTACTCGTTCTCCGGGTCGTGCATGTGCGCGATCGCGACGTACGAACCGGGCGCCAGCGCGTCGACGTACTCGCGCATGATCTTCGCCGGTCCGTCGGCGGCGCCCACGTGGTAGTGCAGCGTGCTGATGTGCAGCAGCCCGACCGGCTCGGACAGGTCGAGGTGCTCTCGCACCTCCTTGTTCTGCAGAACCTGCTGCGGCTCGAAGACGTCGGCTCCGGCGAGGAACGTCTTCTCGTTGTCGGCCAGCAGGGCGCGGCCGTGGGCCATGACCACCGGGTCGTTGTCGATGTAGACCACGCGCGCGTCCGGATTCACCCGCTGCAGCACCTCGTGGGTGTTCTCAGCCGTCGGCAGCCCGGAACCACAGTCGATGAACTGGGTGATGTCGGTCTGATAGGCCAGGAACCGAGCGACCCGGATCAAGAAGGCGCGCGCAGCTCGCGCCAAGTCGATGACGTGCGGCGCGGCCTGCTGAACCTGGGCGAGCATCGCACGGTCGATCTCGTAGTTGTCTTTGCCACCCAGCGCGGCGTCGTACATGCGCGCCACGCTCGGGCGCGTGGGATCGACACCGACAGGCGGCACCTTGTCAGCCGAGTCGGCAGGGGTCATTTCTGCTGCCTCCGGTCATCGTGATCAAGTCGAGTGGGGATCCAGCGTAAACCGCCACGTCGACTCCGAACACCCCGCACTGCCGCTCATTCGGAAACGACGAGAACTGCACTGGTCACCGCGAGTCATCACCGATGAACACGGCGGCCGGAACGTCACGGCTTGCGACCCACGCCACCGGCGAACAGGAAGTGCGTCTCGTCCGGCTGCTTCAGTTTCGGGCCCTCGGGCCACCAGTCCACGACCGGTACGACGCCGGGCGGCATCATCTCCAGGCCCGGGAACAACTCTTCGATTTCGGACATGGTCCGGAACGTGCCACTGCCCAGATCGCCTTCGGACAACACGCGCTCGAAGTCCCGCGCCTTCTCGGTGTACTCGTTCTCCGGGTCGCAGAAATGCCCGATGGCCACGAACGAGCCGGACGGCAGCGCGTCGACGTACTCCTTCATGATCTGGGCCGGTTCGTGCCGCTCACCCACGTGATGGTGCAGCGTACTGATCTGCAGCAGGGCGACCGGTTCACTGAGGTCCAAGTGCCGCTGCACGATCGGGTGCTCGAGCACCTGACGCGGTTGGAACAGGTCGGCATCGGCGAGGAACGTCTGATCGTTGTCCTCGAGCAGGGCGCGGCCGTGGGCCAGCACCACCGGGTCGTTGTCGATGTAGACCACGCGCGCGTCGGGGTCCATACGCTGCACGACCTGATGGGTGTTCTCAGCCGTCGGCAATCCGGAACCACAGTCGATGAACTGGGTGATGTCGGTCTGCTGGGCCAGAAACCGGGCCACCCGGATGAGGAAGTTCCGTCCGGTCCACGCGAATTCGACGACCTGCGGGAAGACCTCTTTGAGCTCGGCGAGAACGGCACGGTCGACTTCGTAGTTGTCCTTGCCGCCGAGGCCGGCGTCATACACCCGGGCGATACTGGGCCGAGTGGGGTCGACACCTACGGGCGGGCGGGCACTTCCCGACGAAGCGGGCGTCATCTTCTGCCTCCGGTACATCGCTGGAGCGGATGGCTCGACAGCCTAATACGGATCGCGCCGTACCCGATCTTGGCACCGAGAAGTCGTCGTCGATTCGAGCCGAGCGGATCGGTCAACGCGACGGCGCACTCGAATCGCGGACGATGAGCTCCGGCTCGAACACCACCTGCCGGTGCTCGTGGTCGGCCTCGCTGGTCTCAGCCAGGAGCAGCTCCGCCGCCGTGCGGCCGAGCAACTGCCGGGGCTGGCGGACCGACGACAACGGCACCGCCGCGGCAGCGGCGAAGTCGATGTCGTCGTAGCCGACGATCGCGACGTCGTGCGGCACCCGCAGACCCGCATGAGTCAGCGCCTGCAGCACCCCGAGCGCGACGAGGTCATTGGCACAGAACACCGCCGAGGGCAGCTCAGTACGTGGCAGCGCGGCGATCTGGTCACCGGCCTCCCGGCCGGCGGCGACGTTGAGGGCCGGCGTGGTCATGACATCCATGCGCACGTCGGCGGTGCCGGAGTTGATCGCCGACAGCGCCCCGTCGTAGCGCTCTTGCACCTGCCGCAACGCGAAGGGCCCGCCGACGAACAGGATCTGCTGGTGCCCGGCGTCGATCAGGTGTTCCGCAGCGAGCCGGCCACCGAGAAGGTCGTCGACGGCCACCGAACACTCCTCGCCCGGCTTCCCGGGCCGGTCGAACAGGACGACGGGGGTGCCTCGCTCGCGAAGCGCGGCGATCCGCCCGTCGGATTCGTCGATGGGGTTGATGAGCACGCCTTGAACCCGCATCTCGGCCAGCAGGGCCAGATGCGATTCCTCCTTGTGGTGGTCCTCGTCGGTGTTGCAGAGAATCACCGCGAGGCCTTCACGGTTCGCCACCTCTTCGACGCCGCGGGCGACGTCGGTGAAGAACGGGTTCGCGACGTCGAGCACGACCAGCCCGATGGTCCTGCTGCGCCCCACGCGCAACTGGCGAGCGGAGTCGTTGCGGACGAAGCCGAGTTCCGAGATCGCGGCATGGACCCGTTCCCTGGTCTGCTCGGCCACCAACTCGGGACGATTGAGCACGTTCGACACGGTGCCGACCGACACGCCCGCGCGGACCGCGACCTCACGGATATTCGGAGAGGAGCCAGCCATCTCGGCAGCTTACTGCGTCGCTGCATCGGCGCGGCCGACACCGGCCACTTGACGGCGCCGGATCGGCAGGCGTAGGTTCCCTCACGAGATGAAACGATTCATAGCGTGGTGTGTCCAGGTGGGCCGCCCCGCTGTCACGCGGCAGCGCAACCACGGGGACGCCGGCCGTTCGGGCCGGCGAACGGAGGCGTAATGAGCTCTCACGAGACGGTCAAGGCGGCGGTGCGTGGACTGGGGGTGGAGACGGCGTCGTGGGCCTACGCGAACTCCGGCACCCGCTTCAAGGTCTTTCCGCAACCCGGGGTACCCCGAGACCCGTACGAGAAGATCGACGACGCCGCCCAGGTCCACCGCTTCACCGGCGCGGCGCCGTCGGTGGCGCTGCACATCCCGTGGGACAAGGTCGACGACTACGACGCTCTGGCCCGCCACGCGAGCGCCCGAGGCGTACGCCTCGGCACGATCAACGCGAACGTCTTCCAGGACGAGGACTACCGGCTCGGCAGCGTCACCAACCCGGACCCGGCGGTACGCCGTAAGGCGGTCGACCATCTGCTCGAGTGCATCGACATCATGGACGCCACCGGCTCCCGCGACCTCAAGCTGTGGTTCGCCGACGGCACCAACTACCCCGGCCAGGACAGCATCCGCGCCCGGCAGGACCGGCTGGCCGAGGCGCTGGACGAAACGTACCGGCGACTGGGCGACCAGCAACGCATCCTGCTGGAGTACAAGCTGTTCGAGCCGTCGTTCTACACCACCGACGTGCCCGACTGGGGCACGTCTTACGCGCACTGCCTGCGCCTCGGCGAGCGGGCCCAGGTCGTCATCGACACCGGGCACCACGCACCGGGGACGAACATCGAGTTCATCGTGGCGTTCCTGCTGCGCGAACGGAAACTCGGCGGCTTCGACTTCAACTCCCGGTTCTACGCCGACGATGACCTCATGGTCGGCGCCGCGGACCCGTTCCAGCTGTTCCGGATCATGCACGAGATCGTCGCCGCGGGTGCACACGCGCCCGAACACGGCATCGCCTTCATGCTCGACCAATGTCACAACATCGAGCCCAAGATCCCGGCCGTCATCCGCTCGGTCATGAACGTCCAGGAAGCCACCGCCAAAGCGCTGCTCGTCGACGCCGACGCGTTGGCGACGGCCCAGCGCGACGGCGATGTCCTGGGCGCGAACGCGGTCCTGATGGACGCCTTCAACACCGACGTGCGGCCGCTGCTGGCCGAGATGCGCCAGGAGCAGGGGCTCGATCCGGATCCCATGGCGGCCTACCAGCGGTCGGGCTACTTCGACACGATCCGGGCCGAGCGGGTGGGCGGCGTTCAGGCCGGCTGGGGTGCATGAGTCCGTGCCGCGCTACTGCCTCGTCGGCCAGGTACGACCGGACCGGCTGGACGAATATCGTCGGCGACATGCCGAGGTCTGGCCCGAGCTGCTCAACGCGCTGAAGGATGCCGGATGGCGCCAGTACTCCCTGTTCCTCGGTACTGACGGTCTGCTGGTGGGTTACGTCGAGGCCGACGACCTCGCCGCTGCACAGGCCGCCGTCGAAGCCACCGAGGTCAACGCCGCCTGGCAACGCGAGATGTCCGACCTGTTCGCCGGTCTGGACGGCCAACCCCCCGACCAGAACTGGCGGCTGCTCGACGAAGTCTTCAACCTCGACGACCAATTGGCCGCCGCACGATCCGGCCCCGACGCGAGGCCGACCGAACCCGGGAAGGACCGATGAACGCGACTCCACCGGCCGTGGCCGAACTCGTCCAGCGAAGTCATCGGCTGGGCGCTGACCCGCGCAACACGAACTACGCCGGCGGCAACACGTCGGCCAAGGCTACGGCGACCGACCCCGTCACCGGCGACGACGTCGAACTGCTGTGGGTCAAGGGTTCCGGTGGCGATCTGGGCACGCTGAGCGAGCAGGGGCTGGCCGTGCTCCGCCTGGACCGGATGCGCGCGCTACCCGGGGTTTACGCGGGGGTGGAGCGCGAGGACGAGATGGTGGCGGCGTTCGACTACTGCCTGCACGGCAAGGGTGGCGCGGCGCCGTCCATCGACACCGCCATGCACGGACTGCTCGATGCCGCCCATGTGGATCACCTGCACCCGGACGCGGGGATCGCGCTGGCCACCGCGGCCGATGGCAAGGCGCTGACCAGGCAATGCTTCGGCGACCGGGTGCTGTGGGTGCCGTGGCGGCGACCCGGATTCCAGCTCGGGCTGGACATCGCCGCCATCGCGGCCGACAACCCGCAGGCGATCGGCTGCATCCTCGGCGGCCACGGGATCACCGCGTGGGGTGCCACCAGCGCCGAGTGTGAAGCGAACTCGTTGGAGATCATCCGCACCGCGGAACGGTTCCTCGCCGAGAACGGCGTGGCCGAGCCGTTCGGGCCCGTCCTGGCCGGCTTCGAGGCCCTGCCCGAGGCGCAGCGCCGCGAACGCGCCGCCGCGCTGGCGCCGATGTTGCGGGGGCTGGCCTCCACCGACCGTCGGCAGGTCGGGCACTTCACCGACAGCGACGTCGTGCTGGACTTCCTCAGCCGCGAGAAACTGCAGACGCTGGCCGAGCGGGGTACCTCCTGCCCGGACCACTTCCTGCGCACGAAGGTCCGCCCGCTGGTGCTGGACCTGCCCGCGACGGCGCCGCTCGACGACGTCATCGCCCGGCTGCGAGAACTGCATGCCGAATACCGCGAGCAGTACGCGGCCTATTACCAGCGCTACGCCACCGCCGACAGTCCACCGATGCGTGGCGCCGACCCGGCGATCGTGCTGGTCCCCGGCGTCGGCATGTTCAGCTTCGGCAAGGACAAGCAGACCGCCCGGGTCGCCGGGGAGTTCTACGTCAACGCGATCAACGTGATGCGCGGCGCCGAGGCGGTCTCCACGTACACGCCGATTCCGGAGAGCGAGAAGTTCCGGATCGAGTACTGGGCGCTGGAAGAGGCGAAACTCCAGCGCATGCCCAAGCCGAAGCCGCTGGCCACGCGGGTCGCGCTGGTGACCGGAGCCGGTTCGGGCATCGGGCGGGCCATCGCACACCGACTGGCCGCCGAAGGCGCGTGCGTGGTGGTGG
This sequence comes from Haloactinopolyspora sp., assembly GCF_027324685.1. NCBI lineage: Bacteria > Bacillati > Actinomycetota > Actinomycetes > Jiangellales > Jiangellaceae > Haloactinopolyspora > Haloactinopolyspora sp. Next base: position 76,723 of record NZ_DAHVSH010000168.1, on the reverse strand, counting down.
CCGACCTCGACGGTGACTCGGCAGCCGCGGTCGCCGGTGAGATCGGCGGGGCCGACGTGGCGGTGCCGGTCACCGCGGACGTCACCGACGAAGACCAGGTCGCCGCTGCGATCCGGCACGCGGCGCTGGCCTTCGGCGGCGTCGACCTGGTGGTGAACAATGCCGGGTTGTCGATCTCGAAACCGCTGCTGGAGACCACCACGCGCGATTGGGACCTGCAGCACGACGTCATGGCCAGGGGGTCGTTCCTGGTCTCTCGCGAGGCCGCGCGGGTGATGATCGAGCAGGGCCTCGGCGGCGACATCGTCTACATCGCGAGCAAGAACGGCGTGTTCGCCGGGCCGAACAACGTCGCCTACGGCGCAACCAAGGCCGACCAGGCGCATCAGGTGCGGTTGCTCGCCGCCGAGTTGGGCGAGCACGGCATCCGGGTCAACGGCGTCAACCCCGACGGCGTCGTCCGGGGCTCGGGCATCTTCGCCGGCGGTTGGGGCGCGCAACGCGCCGCCGTGTACGGCGTCCCCGAGGACGAGCTCGGCGCGTTCTACGCCCAGCGCACGCTGCTCAAGCGGGAGGTCCTGCCCGAACACGTCGCCAATGCCGTCCTCGCGCTGACCGCGGGCGAGCTCAGCCACACCACCGGGTTGCACGTCCCGGTCGACGCCGGGGTGGCCGCCGCGTTCCTGCGCTGATCCCATCGGTGATCGTTGGCGCGAATCGGTCGCCAGGGGAACCGGAATCCGCCAACGATCACGTCGAAGGAAGGAGAGAGGCGGTGCCCGAGTCCACCGTCGCCGCCGTCGACCTCGGCGCGTCCAGCGGTCGCGTCATGCTCGCGCGGGTCGGCCGCGACCGGCTCGACCTGACCGAGGTCCACCGGTTCGCGAACGTTCCGGTGCGACTTCCCGACGGGCTGCACTGGGACATCCTCCGGATCTACCGCGACGTGCTGGACGGGCTGGCCGCCGCGCGTCGTGCCGCCGACGGCGAAGTGGACAGCATCGGGATCGACTCCTGGGCGGTGGACTACGGGCTGCTCGACGCGCGGGGCGCCCTGCTGGGCAACCCCTACCACTACCGTGACACCCGCACCGACGGGGCGGCCGAGACCGTGCACGCGCAGATCGGCGTCGACGACCTCTATGCCACCACCGGCCTGCAGTTCCTGCCGTTCAACACCATCTATCAGCTGGCCGTCGAAGGCCCGGTGCTTCAGCAGGCCAGCCGGGTGGCGCTCATCCCCGATCTGCTGACGTACTGGCTGACCGGGCGGCACGGGGTGGAGATGACGAACGCCTCGACGACCGGGCTGTTCGATGCTCGACGCCGGGCCTGGGCCGACGACGTCATCCGCCGGGTTGGCCTGCCGCTGGGCCTGTTCGGCGAGCTGCGCCCGCCCGGTGTCGTGCTGGGGCCGCTGCTGGCTGGGGTACGAGACGACACCGGGTTGCCCGAGTCCACCGTCGTCACCGCCGTGGGCTCGCACGATACGGCGTCGGCCGTGGTCGGCGTCCCCGCCGCCGACGAGCGGTTCGCCTATGTGTCGTGCGGAACGTGGTCCCTGGTCGGTGTGGAGCTCGACCAGCCGGTACTCACCGACGCCGGGCGCGCGGCGAACTTCACCAACGAGCTGGGCGTCGACAACACCGTCCGGTACCTGCGCAACGTGATGGGGCTGTGGTTGCTCAGCGAGTCCATCGCCGTTTGGGAACGCGCCGGGCTGGTCAGCGACCTGCCGACGCTGCTGGCGATGGCCGCCGAAGCCGGCCCGGGCGGTCCGGTGATCGACCCGGACGACCCGGTTTTCCTGCCACCCGGCGACATGCCGGCCCGCATCGAGGACGCGTGCCGCCGCGCAGGGCTGCCCGTGCCGACCGGGCAAGGTGCGCTCGTACGGTGCATCCTCGACAGCCTCGCCGCGGCGTACTCCCGGACTGTGCGCGAGGCGGTGGCGTTGTCCGGGCGCGACGTCGACGCCGTCCACCTCGTCGGTGGTGGCGCGCAGAACGAGCTGTTGTGCCAGCTCACCGCCGATGCCTGCGGATTGCCGGTGGTGGCCGGGCCGGTGGAGGCGACGGCGCTGGGCAACGTCTTGGTCCAAGCCCGTGCGCTGGGTGCGATCAGCGGTGACCGGTGGAGCATGCGGGCGCTGATCCGCGCCACTCACCCCACCCGCCGCTACGAGCCTCGCAGTCCTTTTCGACCACAGCGTCACCCCCGCCGATGACGACGTCCGAGCCCGCTGGGATCCTCAGCACACTGCGGTTCTTCGCCCGGCACCTCCGCTAAGCTCCCGGGCGTGATCCAGCCAACCACCGCGGCCCGGCTTTCTCGCCGGCTGGCCGCTGCCCAGTCCGAGGCCCGGCTCCCATCGATCGTCGGTGGGCTGATCCGTGGCGGGGAGCTGATCTGGTCCGACGCGCACGGCACTATCGACGGCCGCGCCAACGGCCACGAGGTCGACGAGCACACGCAGTACCGCATCGGATCGATCACCAAGACTCTGGTGGCCGTGGTCGTGATGCGATTGCGGGACGAGGGCGCGCTGGACCTCGCCGATCCGTTCGAGCGCCACGTGCCCGGCACCCCGATCGGTCACGTCACCATCGCTCAACTACTGTCGCACTGCTCGGGGCTGAAGGCGGAGACCGACGGGCCGTGGTGGGAACGCACCCCCGGCGATCAGTGGCGCGCGCTGGCCGAACAGCTCGACCTGCGGCACCCGCCGGGGCAGCGGTTCCACTACTCCAACGTCGGCTACGCCGCACTCGGCGAGCTGATCGCCCGCCTACGCGGCAGCTCCTGGTCGCGCGCGGTGTCCGAAGAGTTGCTCGAACCTCTGGGCATGGACCGCACGACGAAACGTCCGGTGGCTCCGCACGCACACGGGCTCGCGGTGCATCCGTTCGCCGACGTCGTGCTCGCCGAACCCGAGCACGACGCCGGGGCGATGGCGCCGGCCGGCCAGCTGTGGTCGACGTTGCGCGACCTGGCTCGCTGGGCCGGCTTCCTCGCCGGACACACGCAGGGACTGCTCAGTCCGGACACGCTCGCTGAGATGCGCGTACCGATGGTCATCGACGACATCCCCGGCGTCGCGTGGACCGCCGCGCACGGCCTGGGCGTTCAGGTGTGGAACATCGACGGCCAGCGCTTCGTCGGCCACGGTGGTTCGATGCCCGGGTTCCTGGCGACGGTACGCGTGGACGTCGAATCCGGCGACGGCGTCGTCCTGTTCACGAACTCCACGACCGGCCTGCCGCGAGATCTGGCCTCCGGCCTGTTGGCCGAGGTGGCCCAGGCCGAGCCCACGCCGATCCAGCCATGGCACGTGACGCAGCTGCCGACGGGCACGCTCGACCTGGTCGGGCCGTGGTACTGGGGCCCGGCACCGTTCGACGTCCGCGCCGGTGACGACGACCTGCTGCGGCTCGCGCCCCGGGAGGGGACGTCGCGAGCGTCACGGTTCCGGCCGGTCGGACGCGACCGCTGGATCGGACTGGACGGTTATTTCGCCGGCGAGCCGCTGGTGGTGATCCGGCGTTCCGACGGGTCGGTCAGTCACCTCGACCTCGCATCGTTCCGGTTCACCCGCACGCCCTACGCCCCGGACGCGGACGTGCCCGGCGGTGTGGATCCCGCGGGGTGGCACTGACCGCACCGATCCCACCCGGCGGGCCCGGGCTGGAGATCATAGAAATCGAAAACCCGGGTACGAGACGGCGCAGTACTGATCATCCGGTACTCGAACGGGAGCCCACCCGACCCCGGAGTGCGTCGTATGACCGTCCTCGCCGATGCGAGCCTGCGCCTGGATGCCGGCTTCACCGACTACGCCCTGATCGCGATCTATTTCATCTTCGTGCTGGGCATCGGCCTGATGGCGCGGTACTCGGTGTCGGACAGCCTCGACTTCTTCCTCTCCGGCCGATCGCTGCCGGCCTGGGTCACCGGCTTGGCGTTCATCTCCGCGAACCTGGGCGCGATCGAGATCGTCGGTATGTCGGCCAACGGTGCGCAGTACGGCATGCCGACGATGCACTACTTCTGGGTGGGCGCGGTCCCGGCCATGCTGTTCCTGGGCGTGGTGATGATGCCGTTCTACTACGGCTCCAAGGTGCGCAGCGTCCCGGAATTCATGCTGAAGAGATTCAGTGCACCGGCCCACCTGGTCAACGCGATCACCTTCGCCGTCGCCCAAGTCCTGATCGCCGGCATCAACCTGTACTTGCTGGCCACCTTGATCAATGTGCTGCTGGGCTGGCCGATCCCGATCTCGGTGGTCGCGGCTGCGGTCGTGGTGCTGTGCTACATCACGCTCGGCGGTCTCTCGGCTGCGATCTACAACGAGGTGCTGCAGTTCTTCGTCATCGTCGCGGCGCTGTTCCCGCTCACCGTCGTCGCCTTGCAGCGAGTCGGGGGTTGGGACGGACTGGTCAGCCGGGTCGAGCAGGAGGCGTCGCCGGCACAGACCGGAGCATGGCCGGGCACCGAGCTGGCCGGGTTCGACTCCAGTGTGCTGTCGGTGATCGGCATCGTGTTCGGACTGGGCTTTGTCTTGTCCTTCGGCTACTGGACGACGAACTTCGTCGAGGTGCAGCGGGCGATGGCGTCCAAGAGCATGTCGGCGGCCCGGCGGACGCCCATCATCGGGGCGTTCCCGAAGATGTTCATCCCGTTCCTCGTGGTCATCCCGGGCATGATCGCCGCGGTGCTGGTGCCCGAACTGGCCGAGTACAAGCGCACCGAGTCCGCCGAGGCCGGCGTCGATTACAACGACGCGCTCCTGCTGCTGATTCGCGACCTGGTGCCCAACGGGATGCTCGGACTGGCGATCTCGGGCCTGTTGGCATCGTTCATGGCCGGTATGGCCGCCAACGTCAGCTCGTTCAACACCGTGTTCAGTTACGACATCTGGCAGCGTTACATCGTCAAGGACCGGCAGGACTCCTACTACCTCCTGGTCGGGCGCGTCGTCACGGTGGTCGCCACCGTCATCGCCGTCGGCACGGCGTTCATCGCCGCGAGCTACGCCAACCTCATGGACTACCTGCAGCAGCTGTTCTCGTTCTTCAACGCGCCGCTGTTCGCGACGTTCATCTTGGGCATGTTCTGGAAGCGGATGACGCCGACCGCGGGTTGGGTCGGGCTGGTGTCGGGGACCCTGGCGGCGGTGACGGTGTTCGTCATGTCCGAGACCGGCGTCGTCGAACTCCCCGGGCAGGGGACGGCGTTCGTGGCAGCTGGGGCTGCCTTCGCGGTCGACATCGTCGTCAGCGTCGCCGTCACGACGGTCACGGCTCCGAAACCGGCTCGTGAGCTGGTGGGACTGGTGTACGGGCTGACCCCCCGCGACAGCTTCCACGATCCGCGCGACGAGGGTCAGTCCTGGTACCAGCGCCCGGGTCTCATGGCCGGCATCACCTTGGTGCTCGTCATCGCCTTGAACATCATCTTCGCGTGAGGAGCTGCTCATGAACGCCAGCGATCATCGGTCCGGGCGGAAAAGCTGGGCCAGCGCGTTCGACATCCGCCTGGTCATCGCCGCGCTGCTGGCCGTCTTCGGCGTGATCATCCTGCTCATGGGGTTGTTCGGCACGAGCCAAGCCGACATCGACCGGGCCGGCGGCACGAACCTCAACACGTGGACCGGGGCGGGCCTCTTAGTCGCCGCCGCCGTGTTCGCTGTGTGGGCGCGGCTGCGGCCGGTGCCGGTGGCCGACGATGACGCGAACCACGATGACGTGGTGTGATGTCACCCGAGCTCGCTGACTTCCGCGGCGCGCAATCCGAACGCACTGCGGCGACGTACATAAGGACGTGGGAGTGTCGGACGAGGCGCTGCTCGCCGGAATCGCCACCGGCGACGCCGACGCGATGGCGACATTCGTCCGGCGATATCAGGGGCGGGTCTACGGGATGGCGCTGTCGATCGTGGGTGTGCCGGCCATCGCTGAGGAGGTGGCGCAGGAAGCATTCGTGCGCGCCTGGCGACATGCGGGCAACTACGATCCGCGCCGCGCCCAGGCGGTGACGTGGCTGCTCACGATCACCCGCAACGCCGCGATCGACGTCGTCCGGGTACGACGTGAGCGGCCCACCGAGCCGTCGGTGATCGCTGAGATGATGCTGGCCGGGAGCGATCCCGGCACGCGGGTCGAGGAGGGCCACCGCATCAGCGCGGCGCTGCGTTCGCTGCCGCGTGAGCAAGCGGTGGCGGTGCTGCTGTCGGTGCATTTCGGCTTGACGGCCCGAGAGATCGGCGAACAGCAACAGATCCCGCTGGGGACGGCGAAGACACGCATCCGGACCGGCCTGCTGCGCCTACGGAAGATCTTGGAGGTGAGCCCATGAGCGATCACACCGATCCGGATGGCTGCACCTCGCTCGCCGAGAGCTTGGCCGAAGTGGCGACCGGCGCCGCCAGTGGCCCGGACCGCGCACGGGTGCTCGATCACCTCGCCGAATGCGACGACTGCCGCCACGAGCTCGAACAGCTGACGAGGGTGGCCGACGAGGTGTTGCTGCTGGCACCCCAACACGAGCCGCCGGCCGGGTTCGAGAGCGCGGTGCTCGACCGCATCGCCGCAGCAGATAAACCGGCGAGTCGTCCGCGTCGGCGGTGGGTCCGGAACCTGGTGTTGGCCGCTGCCGCCCTGGTGATCGGGCTCGCCGGCGCGGGCATCGTGTGGACGTCGACCTCGGACGAGCGCGAACTCGCGGCGAACTACAGCGAGACCCTCGACGTCGCCAACGGTCAGTATTTCTCCGCCGCGCCCATCGTCGACAGCGGCGGGACTCAGGTCGGGCACGTGTTCCTCTACCAGGGGGAGCCCTCGTGGGTGTTCGCGGTCCTCGGCGGTGCTCCGGCTCCCGGCGTCTACGACGTCCAAGTGGCGACGGACACCTCGACCGACACTGTGGCGACCTGCCACGTCGAGGCCGAGACCGGAGGCGCCGGCGGAACCATCGACGCCGCCATCTACCAGGTCCGCGAGGTCCGGCTGGTCGCTCCTGACGGCCCCACCCTCGTCGCCACCCTCCATGAATGATCATGTTCACTAGGCAAATCCCTGCCACACCACCTGTGCACGCCTAGTGGTCCAGCACAACGCCTAGTGGTGTGCCCACCATGCCTCGGCGGCACGCCCTGGTACGTCCCGCCGTTGCTACAGCAGTGGCAGCAGACTCGTCAGGTCCGCGCGTTCCCCACTCGCCGCCACCGACCCGGCCGCGACCTCGTCCGCCCAGGTCGTCCGCCCGGCGGCCAGCCGGAGCCACACGTGCGGGGCCATCTCGACCACGTTGGGCGGGGTGCCCCGTGTGTGCCGCGGGCCGGCCACACATTGGACCGCCGCATACGGCGGCACCCGCACCTCGACGCTACGTCCCGGCGCACGCTCGGCCAGCACCTCGAGCAGTGCCCTCGTCGCCAGCCGGTTGACATCACGGGGCACCGAAGGCGGCGCGGTGCCCGCAACCGAGCGAGCGAAGTCGTCAGCGTGCACGGCGACCTCGATGACCCTGGTCAGCAGGTAATCCGCGAGTCGAACGGGAACCCGGCGCGTCGCAACGACCTGGTCGCGCAGGCCGATCCGCTCGATGACGGCCGTGGCGGCCTTGAACCGTTCGTCGATGATCGCCAACAGCGCCGATGGCTCGCGGCTTGCGTCGTCGGCCATCCGTTTTGCCGCATCGGCGATCGTGGCGGCGACGTCGCCGTACGAGGCCAGATAACTGCTCACCGTGTCCGGCGCGATCCCTCGCCCGGCCACCTCCACGGCGGTCACGGAGTCGGCGACGCTAGCCATGTGCGCCGCGAGGTCGGCGATGTTCCAGCCCGGTAGAACGCTCGCCGCACTCCACGCCGTCTCCGGCAGCTCGGCCAGCCACGACCGAATCGCGTGATGTCCCTCCGCGTACGCGGCCCATACCGCCGCAGGATCGATCCGTTTCGCCACGTGTGCAGCGTAGGCACTGCGCGTCGATCACCGATGAACACCCCCGGAAGCCAGCGGACGCTAGCACCGACACGGCTTGACGTATGGTCGGCTTTCCCCGACCATACGGCTATGGCCGACCAGTCTGGTACTCCCGACTATGAACTCGCCGGCGAGCTCGAGCTCGCCGATCCGGCTCAGTACCGTGCCCTGTTCGACGAGACTCGTCTGAAGATCATCGATCTCCTCCTCGAACGCGCGGCGACGACGTCGGAGCTGGCCGACGCGCTGGGCAAGCCGAAGGGCACCGTCGGCCACCACCTGAAGGTCTTGGAGCACGCAGGACTGGTCCGCGTCGTGCGGACCCAGATGGTCCGCGCCATCGAGGCCAGGTACTACGGCCGCACCGCGCGTACCTACCTGTTCGAAGGACGTGACCGCGACAGTTTCGACGGCATCGGCACCGACCCGACGACCTTGATGGCCAACGCCGCAGCGGAGATGGCGAACCTGCCGGACGAATCACCGCCCGGATTGCCGGCCATGAGTTCGGTCCGCTATGCGCGCATCCCGGCCGAGCGGGCCGAGGAGTGGCAACGCCGGCTCAGCGAACTCTCCGTGGAATTCGTCAGCGAACCGCGCGCGGGCGACGTCACGTTCGGCCTGGTCGTGGCCATCTATCCGACCGATCGGCCCCGTCTTCCCGACCCGGGCCAGCCGCGGTGACCGCCCACCCCGGCGACCGCCCCGCACGCGCGACCCACCTGGGCCCCGGCTACCGGAAGCTGTGGATCGCCTCAACCGTCACCAACCTCGGCGACGGCCTGTCCATCGTGGCGATCCCGTGGCTGGCCTCGGCCATCACCCGCGACCCGTTACAGATCGCCCTGGTCTCCCTGGCGACCCGGGTCCCGTGGCTGCTGTTCTCGCTGCCCGCCGGCGTCATCACCGACCGAGTCGATCGCCGGAAGCTGGTCGCGACGATGGACGCCCTGCGCTTCGCCGTGATGCTCGCCTTCGCCGTCGCCGTCACCGCTGTGCAAGGTGGGCTGGCCACCCCGCAGCAGGTCGAGGCCGGGACGGGCGACCTGCCCACCCACCCGGCTCCCCTGCTGGCCCTGATCTACGCCGCAGCCTTCCTGCTCGGCACGGCCGAAGTGCTGCGCGACAACACCGCCCAGACTCTGCTGCCGTCCGTCGTGGCCAAGGATCAGCTGGAGAAGGCGAACGGGCGCATGTGGGGTGCGGAGCTGGTGGCCAGCCAGTTCGTCGGCCCGCCGTTGGCCGGCGCGCTGCTGGGGCTGGCCTTCGCCGTCCCGTTCTTCGTCAACGCCGGTGCGTTCGCCATTGCCGCGGCGCTCGTGTTCAGCCTCGCCGGCCAGTTCACGCCTCGTGGCCAGACGACGTCCGGCCGGATCGCCTGGCGCTCGGAGATCGGCGAAGGCTTGCGCTGGCTCTGGCACACGCCGCTGCTGCGGACGCTGGCGATCATGCTGGGTGCCGCCAACGCGCTGAGCACCATGGCTGAAGCGGTGCTCGTCCTGTTTGCCCAAGAGGTGCTCACCCTGGATGCCGGGCGGTTCGGCTTACTGCTCACCGGTGCGGCAGTCGGCGGGGTGCTCGCCTCCCTGGTGGCCGACCGCATCAGCATCCGGTTCGGGTCGGGCCGGGTCCTGGTGCTGTCCCTGGTGGGTATGGGCCTCGCCCAAGCCGTCATCGGGTTGTCAACGTCCGGGGTCGTCGTGTGGGCGGTGTTCGCGTCGGTCGGCTTCCTGGCCGTGCAGTGGAACGTCATCACCGTCTCCCTGCGCCAGACCATCACGCCCGACCACGTACTCGGCCGCGTCAACTCCGGCTACCGGTTCTTCGGTTGGGGCGCGATCTCGCTGGGCACGGCGCTCGGCGGAGCGATGGTCACCCTCGGCGAGACCGTCGTCGGTCGGGAGTGGGCGCTGCGGTTGCCGTTCCTCGTCGGCGCAGCGCTCCACATCGCGATTCTGATCTACGTGGTACCCCGGCTGACGACGGCGCGGATCGAGCAGGCCCGCGCTCAGGCGTCGAACGCCGCCGGGAACGTCGACTCGTGAGCACGGCGAAGTTCGTCCAGATCGACGTCGAAGAGGTCGTCGACGCTCAGCGCCGCCCCACCGACGACGCCGATGCGCTGGTTCGGGTACCCCCGCTCGGCGCACAACCGCACGAACCGCTCGTCCGTGTCCGGCGACACGGCGACCAGCGCCCGCCCCTGCGACTCGGAGAACAGGAACACGAACGGGTCGATGCCGCCGGGCACCGCTACGCGCGCGCCCACGCCGTACCGCAGAGTCGACTCGACCAGCGCCTGCGCCAAGCCACCGTCGGAGAGGTCGTGAGCGGCATCGATCAGCCCGTCTCGCGCCGCTGCGATCAAGATCTCGCCCAGCTGGCGCTCGGCGTCGAGGTCGACCGCAGGTGGTAGCCCGCCGAGGTGCCCGTGCACGACGTGGGCCCATTCCGAGCCGCCGAACTCCTCACGCGTCGTCCCGAGCAGGTAGATCGCGTGCCCGGTCTCGCGGAACCCCAACGGGGTCCGGCGAGCGACGTCGTCGAGGACGCCGAGGACCCCGACGACGGGGGTGGGCAGGATCGCGACGTCACCGGTTTGGTTGTACAACGACACGTTGCCGCCGGTCACCGGCGTACCGAGGGTCTGGCAGCCGTCGGCGAGCCCACGGACGGCTTCGGCGAACTGCCACATCACGCCCGGATCCTCCGGCGAGCCGAAGTTCAGGCAGTCGGTGACGGCAACCGGGCGCGCCCCGCTGGTCGCGACGTTGCGGTACGCCTCGGCCAGGGCCAGCTGAGCTCCGGCGTACGGGTCGAGCTTGGTGTACCGGCCGTTGCCGTCGGTCGCGACGGCCACGCCCAACCCGGTCTGGTCGTCGATGCGGACCACGCCGGCGTTCTCCGGCTGGGCCAACACGGTGTTGCCGAGCACGTAGCGGTCGTACTGGTCGGTGACCCACGACTTCGACGCGAGATTCGGCGCCGCGGCCAGCTGCAACAACGTCTCCCGCAGCTGCGCACCACCGGCCGGGCGGGGCAACGACGACGGCGACGCCGCCTGCAGGTCGTCCTGCCAGGCCGGACGCTCGTACGGTCGCTCGTACACCGGGCCGTCATGGGCGACGGTGCGCGGGTCGACGTCGACGATCGTCTCGCCGTGCCAGTCGATGACCAGTCGGCCCGTGTCGGTCACCTCGCCGATGACGGCGGTCTCGACGTCCCACTTCGCCGTGATGGCGAGGAACGCATCGAGATTCTCCGGAGCGACGACGCCCATCATGCGTTCCTGCGACTCCGACATGAGGATCTCGCCAGGCGTGAGGCTCGGGTCGCGCAGCAGCACTTTCTCGAGGTCGACGTGCATGCCGCCGTCGCCGTTGCTGGCCAACTCCGACGTGGCACACGAGATGCCGGCAGCGCCGAGGTCCTGGATGCCCTCGACGACCCGCGCGGAGAACAGCTCGAGGCAGCACTCGATGAGCACCTTCTCCATGAACGGGTCGCCCACCTGGACCGACGGGCGCTTGCTGGGCTTCGTGTCGTCGAAGCTCTCCGACGCCAGGATCGACGCCCCACCGATGCCGTCACCGCCGGTCCGCGCTCCGAACAGCACGATCTTGTTGCCGACGCCCGAGGCGTTGGCCAGGTGGATGTCCTCGTGCCGCAACACACCCACGCAGAGCGCGTTGACCAGCGGGTTGGCGGCATAGCTGGGATCGAACACGACCTCCCCGCCGATGTTCGGCAGGCCGAGGCAGTTGCCGTATCCCCCGATGCCCGCCACCACACCGGGCAGGACGCGCTTCGTGTCGGGTGCATCCATCGGACCGAACCGCAGCGGGTCCATCACCGCGATCGGCCGCGCGCCCATGGCCAGGATGTCGCGGACGATGCCGCCCACTCCGGTGGCGGCGCCCTGGTAAGGCTCGACGTAGGACGGGTGGTTGTGCGACTCGATCTTGAAGGTGACGGCGTAGCCGTGCCCGACGTCGACGACCCCGGCGTTCTCGCCCATCCCCACCAGGAGAGCATCGGAGTGCGGAGCCTGTTCGCCGAAGCGCCTCAGGTGGACCTTGGAGCTCTTGTACGAGCAGTGCTCGGACCACATGACGCTGTACATCGCCAGTTCGGCATTGGTCGGGCGGCGCCCGAGGATGTCGCGGATGCGGTCGTACTCGTGCTCCTTGAGCCCCAACTCCGCCCACGGCTGCTCGTGGTCGGGTGTCTTGGCAGCGACTTCGGTGGTGTCGAGTTCCATGGTCACGCGTGCGCCATCCCCTCGAGCACCGAGGTGAAAAAGCCGAGCCCGTCCGTCGTGGGGCCGGTCAGGGCGTCGACGGCGTGTTCGGGGTGCGGCATCAAGCCGACGACGTTTCCACGTGCGTTGGTGATGCCGGCGATGTCACGCAACGAGCCGTTGGGGTTTTCGCCGACGTAGCGGAACGCCACCCGGCCCTCGGCCTCGAGCTCGTCCAGCGTGCGTTCATCGGCCACGTAGCAGCCGTCGATGTTCTTCAACGGAACGACGATCTCCTGACCCTGCCCGTATGCGCTCGTCCACGACGTCGCCGCGTTCTCGACCCGCAGCCGCTGGTCGCGACAGACGAACCGGAGGTGTTCGTTGCGCAACATGGCGCCAGGCAGCAGGTGCGCCTCGCACAACACCTGGAAGCCGTTGCAGATCCCGAGAACCGGCATCCCGCCGCGAGCGGCGTCCACCACCGCGGACATCACCGGCGCCATCCCCGCGATGGCACCGGCCCGCAGGTAGTCGCCGTAGGAGAATCCGCCCGGCAGCACGACGGCGTCCACGCCGCGCACGTCGGCGTCGGCATGCCACAACACGACCGGGTCACCGCCGGCGACGCGTACGGCGCGCGCGGCGTCGTGGTCGTCGAGCGAGCCAGGGAAAGTGACGACACCGATCCGCACGCTCAGACCCCAGCCTCGACGCGGACCACGAAATCTTCGATGACGGGGTTGGACAGCAGTGTCGACGCCGCCCGTTCGACTTCGGCGACGGCTTCGGGGGTGGCTTCACCGTCGAGTTCGATCTCGAACCGCTTGCCCTGGCGAACCGAGGCGACACCGTCGAAGCCGAGACGGGTCAGCGCTCCATGTACGGCCTTACCCTGCGGATCGAGAATTTCGGGTTTGAGCATGACGTCGACGACGACGCGGGCCACAGGCCACGCTCCTTTGACAAGCGGTCCGAATGGGGCACGACCAGGGTACCTGCTCGCCGGCGCAACGACGGTGTGACGTCAGTCCGGCACGACGAGGCGGAAGCCCACACCGCGAACCGAGACGACCCGCAACTCCTCGACGACCGCCGCGAGCCGCTTGCGCAGCCGCTTGACGGCGGAGACCACCGGATCGGCATCACCGAGGTAGCGGGTGTGCCAGATTCGCGCCATCAGTTCCTCGAAGGTCCAGACCCGCCCCGCGTCACTGGCCAGTATGGCCAGCAGATCGAATTCCCGCGCGCTGAGCTCGATGCTCACCCCGGCCCAGGTGACCTCGCGGGCCGTACTGTCGACACGTAGGTGTCCGTGCTCGATGACGCCCGCTCGCTCGCTGTGGTGGGCCGGGTTCGGCTGCTCCACCAACAGACCTCTCGCGGTCTCGGTGTCCGGGGCCACCAGGACCACAGCCCGCCGGTCGACCGCTCCAGCGATGGCGGCAGTGTCCTGCAGCGTCGTGCCCACACAGATGACGTACGGGGTGACGATTCCCGTCGGCGAGGACCTGGCCATATCCACGTCTTCCCTTCCGGGTGCCCCCCTGGCCCCCTTGCACAAGGCAGCATGACAGGTTTGATCACGTTTGGGTACATCTAGTGGAACATTTCCGGTCATGTCGGCATCACTACGAAGTCAATGCGGCTGAATTCGGTCCTGACATTGACCCTCTTTTGCCCTTGTCGCGACCTTGAGGGCACAGCGTCGCCGCCGCAAGGATGGCTGCACCGCATATCGGGACAAGCGTGACGCAAGTGTCCGATCAGCCGGTCCGGGCCCCTGCGGCACGCACACAAGGAGGCCCCTGTGCACCATCCACCCCCACCTCGCAGGCGGCGACATCTAGCCGCCTTACTCTCCGTGTTCGCCATGGTCACGACGCTGCTTGGGGTTGCTCCGGCGGCCCAGGCAGACTTCGGGCGACCCGCACAGCCCACCGACCCGATGTCGAAGATCGAACAGGACATCTTCGACGACTCGAAGACCAAGAACCTGGCCGACTTTTGGGTCCGTTTCCACGCCGACGCCGACACCGGTCGAGCGGTCGCCGTCGACGACTGGACGGCCCGCGGCCAGATGGTCGTCGACGAGCTCAAGACCACCGCGCAGCGTTCCCAAGCCACTGCGCGCAAAGCCTTGGACCACTACGGCGTGAAGTACGAGACGTACTGGATCACCAACGCGATCCTGGTGCGTGACGGTAACCGGGCGCTGGCGGAGGAACTGGCCAAGCTCGACGCGGTCGAACAGATCCGGGCTCCACGCACCTACCTGCGCCCGGACCCGGTGGAGACGAAGCCGTCCGGCATGGTCACCCAGGCAGTCGAGTGGGGCGTGGCGAATATCAACGCCGACGACGTGTGGAGTGACTACGGTGTGACCGGCGAGGGCATCGTCATCGCCAACATCGACAGCGGGGTCGACTACGACCACCCGGCGCTGGTCGATTCGTACCGCGGGAACAACGGCGACGGTACGTTCGACCACGACTACAACTGGTTCGACGCGACCGGTACCAGCGACGAGCCGTTCGACGGCGACACGCTGGATTCGCACGGCACCCACACGATGGGGACCATGGTCGGCGATGACGGCGCGGGCAACCAGATCGGGGTCGCTCCCGGCGTGCAGTGGATCGCAGCCAACGGGTGCAACACCTGCTCCGACGCCCACCTGATCGCCTCCGGCGAGTGGATGCTGGAGCCGACGGACCTCGGCGGTGAGAACCCCGACGTGTCCAAGCGCCCGCACATCATCAACAACTCCTGGGGCACCCGGACCCCGTCGAACGACCCCTTCATGGAGGACATCCTCACCGAATGGGCCAACGCGGGAATCTTCGGCGTGTGGGCCAACGGGAACAGCGGTAGCTCGTGCGCGACGAGCGGGTCGCCGGGTAGCCGGATATTGAACTACTCCGTCGGCGCCTACGACAGCTCCAACACCATCGCCTGGTTCTCCTCGCGGGGACCCGGGCAGGACGGCGAGATCAAGCCGAACATCGCCGCTCCCGGCGTCGATGTTCGTTCCTCGATCAACAACGGCCAGTACAAGGAGATCTCGGGGACCTCGATGGCCGCGCCGCACGTCGCGGGAGCCATCGCGCTGCTGTGGTCGGCTGCGCCGAGCCTCGTCGGCGAGATCGACGACACTCGTGCGCTGCTGAACGAGACGGCCATCGACACCGCCGACGACCAATGCGGCGGCACGCCGGAGGACAACAACGTGTTCGGCGAGGGCCGCCTCGATGCACTCGCGCTGCTGGATGCTGCGCCAACCGGTGACGCCGGCATGGTGTCCGGCACCATCACCGACGCCGAAGGCGCACCGGTGGCGGCCGCGACCGTCTCGGTCACCGGCGCGGTGGAGCGCGAAACCACCACCGCTGAGGACGGCACCTACGCCATGACCTTGCCGGTGGGCACGTACGACGTCACGGTCTCCGCGTACGGATACGAGGCCACGACCGTCTCAGCCGACATCACGGTGGACGAGACGACCATCGTCGACGTCACGTTGGAGCAGGCGGACTCGTTCGCGGTCACCGGGACCGTGACGGACGAGCTCAGCGGCGCTCCGCTGGCCGGCGCCACCGTGACCGTCAACGGCACGGCGATCCCGCCGGCGACCACCGACGAAGCCGGTCAGTACACGTTCGACGCCGTGCCCGCGGGCGAGTACCAGGTCAGCGTCGACGCGGGGGTGTGCAACTCCGCGACGACGCAGGAGCTGACGGTGCAGGGCCCCACGACACTCGACATCGCCCTGGCCAAGCTCACCGACGACTACGGCTACTTCTGTGCCACCGGAGCAGCGCAGTACGTGGAGGGCGACACCCTGGTCGACCTCGCTGGGGACGAAGAGACCGCCGAGGTCGCGTTGCCGTTCGACTTCCCGCTGTACGGCAACAGCTACGACACCGCGTACCTGTCGACGAACGGCATGATGAACTTCCTGGAACCGTTCACGACCTACGCCAACGCCAGCATTCCGAACCCGAACGAGCCGAACGCGGCGGTGTACCCGTTCTGGGACGACTTCAACATCACCGACGGTGCGATCTACACCGGCACCACCGACGACGGCTTCGTCATCGAGTACCGCAACGCCCACTTCTACGGCAGTGACAGCAACGCGGTCGACTTCTCGGTGACGTTGCGCGAGAACGGCAGTATCACCTTCGCCTACCGCAACCTCGACCCCGCCGTGGAGCGTGAACTCGGCTCCAGCGCGACGGTGGGCATCGAGAACGCCGACGGCACGGACGCGTGGCAGTACTCGTTCAACGAGGCCGTACTCTCCGACGACACCGCCATCACCTTCGCGTTGCCGCCGAACGGCTTCGTCGGAGGGACCATCACCGACGCCAACGACGGACTCGCCGTGGACGGCGCGACCGTGCAGGCGCTGGACGCGGACGGCACCGTCGTGCGAGAGGTCACCACCGGCGACGACGGGCGATACCGCATGCAACTGTTCTTCGGCGCCTACACCGTCCAGGCGGTGAAGTCCGGGTACGTGACCGGCAGCGACGACGTGCTGATCGACGTCGACGGCGAGTCGAACACGGCGGACTTCACTCTGTCGACCGGCATCGCCGACATCGACGGTGGCCCGCTGGCCTGGACCATCACCGAGGGCCAGAGCCGGTCGACCGACCTGACGGTGACCAACACCGGCTCTGCAGAGCTGACCTGGGAGATCGGCGAACTCAACCGGGGCAGCGGTCGGCAGAAGGCACCGACGCCGGACCGTGAGACCGCGGCCGCAGCGGATCCGAACGCCCGCACGGCGTTGGATCAATACTCCGAGGAGCAGCTCGAGGATCTGGGCTCGCGTGAGCTCACCCCGACCGACACCGGCGACGTGGTGACCCAGTGGCCGGCCGAAGGGGTCTCCGTGGCCTGGGGAGTCGGGTACAACGGTGATGTCTGGGTGTCCGACCCGGACAGCATCACCAACAACCAGTTCAGTGCCGACGGCACCCCTGGTGAGGTGTTCCCCGGCAACTGGGGTGGCGACTGGAACGGCGACATGGCACAGGATTCGAGTACCGGTGCGATGTGCCAGGTCAACGTCGGCGGGGACAACGCGATCCACTGCTTCGACCCCGCGGACGGCTCCGAGCAGTACGTCATCTCGGGGCCGGAATGGACGCTGACCTCCCAACGAGGTCTGGCCTACAACCCGACCGATGACACGTTCTACATCGGTGGCTGGAACCAGGGCATCATCTTCACCGTCGCGGGCCAGTCCCACGACAACCCTGGTGAGACGCTCGCCCAGTGTTCGCCGGAGGACGTCTCGGTCGCGGGGCTGGCGTACAACCCGACGGCTGACGTCATGTGGATGGTCAACAGCTCGCTGACCACGTACCTGTACCAGCTCGACCCGGAGACCTGCGCGACGATCTCCACCATCGAGTTCCCTGAGCAGGGCTTCGGACCGGGGGCGGGCCTGGAGCTGGACGCCACCGGTGCGCTGTGGGCCACCAGCCAGCTGACCAACCTCACGTATCTGATCGAGACGGGCGTGCCGCACGTCAGCGACCTGCCGTGGCTCGACGTCGAGCCAGCTACGGGCACGCTCGCACCAGGTGAGTCCACGACGGTGACCGTCACCGTGGACAGCACCGACCTGGACGCTGGTGTGTACGAGGCCACGTTGATGGTCGGCACGAACGCCGGCCGGGTACCGACAGCGCAGGTTCCGGTGTCGCTGCTGGTACCGGCGTATCGGACCGGCGTCAACGCCGGTGGTTCGGAGTACACCGACGCCATCGAGGACGTCTGGTCCGCCGACCAGGCGTACACGGCCGGGTCGTGGGGTTGGGTCGGCCAGCGCGCCGAGACCGACACCACCGACGACGCCATCGGTGGCACCGACGACGAGACGCTCTTCCAGAGCAGGCGGAGGGGCATCTTCGACTACCGGTTCGACGACGTTCCAGCCGGCACGTACGAGATCGAGCTCGGGTTCGCCGAGTTCGAGGCGAACAAGCTGCCGGGACGGCGGATGTTCGACCTCAGCGTCAACGGTGACTACGTGCTCGTGGGCCACGACGTCGCAGCGGAGGTCCGCGGGCTGTGGGCCGACGAGCACACCGTCGTGATCGAGCACGAGGGTGGTCCGCTCACCGTCGACCTGCACGACCGGTTCGGCTACGAACTGCCGATCATCAACGCACTACGCGTGACTGATCGGCCCGACCTGTAGGAGGTTCACGAACCAGTTCCGGGGACGGTGTCGGTTTCGACACCGTCCCCGGATTCGTGCGTCATCTCCCGGAGCACGTGAAGCACCCGGCGAGCGTGGTCGTCGGCGCCCTCGATCTCGTTCAGGGGCGCGACCCGGACCGGACCGTGTGGTGTGGACACATCGACGTACCGGGCGACGTCGTCAGGGGCGGCGAACCGAGTCCGCGCTTCGGAGAAGCCGGAACGCAACCAGAATGTCCCGTCCGGGCAGTGTGCACGAAACCAGTCCCGCAGCCGCCGCGCTGCGGACTGGTCCGGCGTCGATCGCGCCGCGTAGAACCTGGCACCCCGCCGACGACCCGCCTCGATGACGTAGCGATGCACCGTGGCCAGCCGGGCCAGGACTTCGACTGTCTCATCGGTATCGGCGACGGCGAGGTCGTAGTGGTCCACTGGTATTGGCGCGCCCAGGAGATTCGCCGCAGCCGCCCCCTCCACGCGGTACGCGAGGTCGGCGAGCTCAGTGAATGTGAGCCATCGCGACACGGTGATCCGGTCGGCCAGCGGCTCAGCCGCCACCCGAGCGATGGCCGCACGCACGTCGGCGTCGAGCTGCTCGAGCTCGGCTCGGACCTGCCAACCGGCAGCGGCAAGGATGGTGGTCAGCGTCCTGATGGACGGGACACGGCTGGCGCGCTCGTAGCGCGACAACGCATGCCGGCTGACACCGGCCCGCTCGGCCAGCATCCGCTGAGACAGTCCGGCCGCGACCCTCGCGCGCTTGATCAGTCCACCCGCATCCATGTGAGCCACGATGCATCCGGCGAGATGGCGGCCGCGAGGGGCCGAACCGCCAATGTGGACAACGAAGGCCCGCCACGTTCCCCTGTGGACGACGCGATGATGCGACCCAGCCGCTCTACTAGTTCAACGACCGGGGCGGTTCAGCGTCCTGGCGGGCTCGGGCGTCGTTTCGATGGGGGTGACGGTGTGGTCGATAGTTGCCGACTTTGTCACCGTCTCGAGACCGAACCTGTGCCGGTCGCCCTAGGCTCCTCACGCTCGGCCTGGATCTGCGCTCATTGCGCGGTGTGAGGCCGCCCAGCCCGCGGCTCAGAGGATCGGCGCGGGAACATAGGCGGCCGCCTCCGGGTACCGCGCCGCGACCTGCTCCACCTGCCGCACCACCTCGTCCACTTGTGCCCGGGCCGCTCCGGTGAACTCCATCGGCGAGCGAACCAGGGACTCGAGATGGGCGCGGTCGACACCCAGGCGGTCGTCGGCGGCCAAGCGGTCCAGTAGGTCGTTGTGCTCCAGCCCCCGCTCGCGCAGGTCGAGTGCGACGTCGACGGCGTGCTTCTTGATCACTTCGTGAGCGGTCTCGCGCCCGGTTCCCGCCTTCACCGCAGCCATCAGCACGCTCGTCGTCGCCAGGAAGGGCAGGTAACGGTCGAGCTCGCGCGCGATGACGGCGGGATAGGCGCCGAACTCGTCCAGCACGGTCAGGAAGGTCTCGATCAGCCCGTCGAGGGCGAAGAACGCGTCAGGCAGCGCGACCCGGCGCACGACCGAGCAGAAGACGTCGCCCTCGTTCCACTGGGCTCCGGCGAGTTCACCGGTCATCGACGCATAGCCGCGCAACACGACCGCCAGACCGTTGACCCGCTCGCACGAGCGGGTGTTCATCTTGTGCGGCATCGCGCTGGAGCCCACCTGACCCGGTCGGAATCCCTCGGTGACCAATTCCTGACCGGCCATCAGGCGCACCGTCGTGGCCAGCGACGACGGACCGGCGGCCACCTGAACCAGAGCGGACAGGACGTCGTGGTCGAGCGAGCGCGGATACACCTGACCGACGCTGGTCAGGACCCGGTCGAAGCCCAGGTGCCGCGCGACCCGCCGTTCAAGGTCAGCGAGGCGCTCGTGGTCGCCGCCGAGCAAGTCGAGCATGTCCTGCGCTGTGCCCACCGGCCCCTTGATCCCGCGTAGCGGGTAGCGCCCGATCAGCTCGTCCATCCGCTCGAAGGCGACGAGCAGCTCGTCGGCCGCCGAAGCGAACCGCTTGCCGAGCGTGGTGGCTTGTGCGGGCACGTTGTGGCTACGCCCGGCCATCGGGGTGTCGGCGTACTCGGTGGCTCGCGCGGCCAAGCGCACCAGCACGGCGACCGTCCGCTCCCGGACGTGCTCCAGCGACCGTCGGACCTGGAGTTGCTCGACGTTCTCGGTGAGGTCGCGGCTGGTCATCCCCATGTGGATGTACTCGTGACCGGCCAGCGCGTTGAACTCCTCGATACGCGCCTTCACGTCGTGACGGGTCACGCGTTCCCGCTCGGCGATGGAGGCGAGGTCCACGTCGTCGAGCACGTCCTCGTACGCCTCGATCACGCCGTCCGGGACATCGACGCCGAGGTCGCGTTGCGCGCGCAGAACCGCCAGCCACAACCGGCGTTCGAGACCGATCTTGCCGTCGGGGGACCACAACCGGGTCAGCTCGGCTGAGGCGTACCGAGCGGCGAGGACATCAGGGATCTGCGACTTGTCAGGCACTGCCTCATTGTCGCCCACGAGCGAACCCGCCCGCACCACCGCGGGCGAACCTGGACGTTTAGGACACGCCGATCAGGGCACGAACAACCGTGATGATCGAAGAGAGGAACGAACAATGAGCCTGCTGCTGTGGATCCTCGCCGTCGTGCTCGTGATCGGCGGCATCGTCTCGCTGCTGCGTGGGCAGATCCTGTGGGGAATCGTGCTCGTCGTGGTCGGCCTGCTGGTCGGTCCCGGCGGCGTGAGCGTCTTCACCTGATCCGTCACCGGCTGAGAACCGGTACCCGTCCCTGAAAGTCCCTGAGAACCGTGCGAACCCGCTCCGCTGGCATGTCGGCAGGCACGAACATGGCCTGCGCGGCCGGCGGCAGCGGTTCGTCCGGAAAGCCCGCCGACCCTCAGGACCCCGGTGGTCCCGACGACCACCGGACCTTGAGCTCAGTGGCCAGTTCGACCCGGTGGCTGACCAAGTGTCGTCCTTGCAGCACCTGAAGCAGCGTGCTCGCGGCCACCCGCCCCATCTGCTCCAACGGCTGGCGCACCGTGGTCATCGGCGGCGACACCCACTCGCACAGCGGAATGTCATCGAAGCCCACGACACTGAGGTCGTCGGGGATACGCAACCGCGCCTGCCGGGCCGCTTCGTAGGCCCCCAGCGCCTGCTGGTCGCTACCCGCGAAGATCGCCGTCGGCCGGTCGGGCCGGGCCAACAGGTCGCTGGCCTGGCGGAACCCGCCGGCGAACGAAAAATCGTCATAGCGCACCAACTCGTCAGAGGACCCAGCAGCACCGACCCGGTCCAGCGCTGCGCGGTATCCGTCCACCCGGGCCCGGGCGCACATCAGCTCGCGCGGCCCGCCGATGGCCGCGATCCGGCGATGGCCGAGGTCGAGTAGGTGCTCGGTGGCTGCGAACCCCCCGTTCCAGTTCGTCGCGCCAACACTGGGGATGTCGCTCTCGCCGACGTCGACGGGATCGACCACCACGACGGCGGCCTGGGCGGCGCGCAACAGCGCCCGCTCGGCTGCGGTGACACGTGCCTTGACGAGGATGACGCCGTGGCTGCCGTGTTTCGACACCTCGGAAACCCAACTGTTGCCGTGGTCGTCCGGCCGCCAGCGCGACACGACCACACCGACGCTGTTGTCGTGACATTCCCGCTCCACGCCACGCAGGATCTCGACGGCCCACGGACTGTCCAGGCCGTCGATGACCAGCTCCACGATCTGAGCGGTCCGTGGCGGTGAACCGGGCCGGGCGTAGTTGTACTGGCGCAACAGCTCCCCGACGCGTCGCCGCGTCGCCGCGGACACGTCGCCGCGCTCGTTCAGCACCTTCGAGACGGTCGCGGGCGAGACTCCGGCCGCGGCCGCCACGGTGGCCAGGGTCGGACGGCTCACCCGATGCGGTGCAGGCTTCACGACTCGGCCCCTCTCCCGCCAGGCCTGGCTGCGCTCCCGGCATGCATGTTTCCGAAACTCTATCGCAACGTTTGGCTGGCCAAAGCGCTCCAACAGCGCGCTTCTCTACGATGGATCACCCGAACCTGTTCGGCTCCACCGTCTTGACCTGAGTACATGCGGACGGTTTACTAGCGCAACACATCCAGAAAGTTTTCGAAAATTCTCGGTCAGGGGTTTCGAAATGGCGATCGCATCCAGGAGACGAAGCACCATCGGCGCAGCCGTTCTCGCGCTGCTGCTCACCACGGCGGCCTGCGGCACCTCCGGGCCGGGCGAAACCGGATCGGAGGGTTCCTCGGGCGCCGACCTGCATTTGTGGACGTTGCAGAACGAAGGCATCAACGAGGTCCAGCAGGCGGCCATCGACCGGTTCAACGAAGAACACGACGCGTCGTTGGAGATGACGACGTACGTCAACGACCCGTACAAGTCCAAGTTGCAGACGTCGATCGGCTCGCCGAACGCGCCGGACATCTTCTACAACTGGGGCGGCGGCAACCTCGAGCAGTACGTCGACGCCGACCAGGTCGCCCCGCTCACCGAAGCGCTCGACGAGAACCCCGACGTGCGAGATGCCTTCCTGCCCAGCGTGCTGGACGTCGGAACCGTCGACGGCGAGGTTTACGGCGTGCCGATGCAGGGTGTGCAGCCGGTCTCGTTCTTCTACAACAAGGACGTCTTCGCCGAGGCCGGAATCGAGGAGTTCCCCGCCACGTGGACGGAGTTCATGGACGCCGTCGACAAGCTCAAAGCCATCGACGTCCAGCCGATCGCCCTGGCCGGGTCGCAAGGCTGGACGGAACTCATGTACCTGGAGTACTTCCTCGACCGTCTCGGCGGCCCGGAGAAGTTCCAGGCGATCGTCGCCGGTGAACCGGGCGCCTGGCAGGACGAAGCCGTGGTCGAGTCGATGCGGATGGTCCGCGAACTCGTGGACGCCGGGGCTTTCGGCACCAACTACGCGTCGGTGAACTACGACAACCAGGGCTCGCAAGCCCTGCTCACCAGCGGCCGCGCCGCCATGGAGCTGATGGGGTCGTGGGAGGTGACCGGGCTGAACGACAACTTCCCCGAATTCATCGAGGCCGGCACGCTCGGCTGGGCGGACTTCCCGGCGATCGAAGGCGGGGCGGGCAACCCGGACAGCATCGTCGGCAACCCCAGCAACTTCTACTCCGTGTCGTCGCAGTCCGACGATGTGGAGGCCGCCGTCGAGTTCCTCATGACGCAGATGACGTCCGACGAGTACGTGCAGGGCATGATGGAGGTCGGCCAGGTGCCGGCCATCGCCGGGCTGGAGGACCAGGTCGGTGAGGGCACGTTCGGCGACTTCAACACCTATGCGTACGAGATGGTCCGGGATGCGCCGTCGTTCACCCAGTCGTGGGACCAGGCGCTGCCGCCGGACCTTTCTCAGACCATGCTCACCAACATCCAGCAGGTCTTCAACGGGCAGATGACTCCGGAGGAGTTCGCCGACGCCATGGAGCAGGCGGCGCAATGACCCCAGCGCGGCACGGCTCCGTCGCCACGGCGGGGCGGCCGGGACTCGTCTGGGCCGCCCCGGTGCTGCTGTTCTTCGGCTTGTTCGCGCTGCTGCCGATGGGCGCCGTGGTGTATCTCAGCCTGACCGAGTACAGCGGCATCGGTACCCCGGCCTGGCTCGGTGGCGACCACTGGGCGAGGCTGCTCGACGACCCGATCTTCTTCGACTCGTTGTGGAAGTCAGCCGCGCTGACGGCGCTGTCCTGGCTGTTTCAGACCGCGATCGCGCTACCGCTGGGGGTCTTCATCGCCGCGCCCGGTCGCAGTCGTGCCCTCCTGGCAGCGATCTTCTTCATGCCCCTGTTGCTGTCCGGCGCGGCCATCGCCTTGTTGTGGACGACCCTGTTCGATCCGAACTTCGGCCTGGCGTCGGTGGTGGGACCATGGATCGGGGTCGAGGACGGCAACTTCATCGGCAGCCCGACGCTGGCGTTCTATTGCATTCTGCTCGTGGTGTCGTGGCAGTTCATGCCATTTCACACGCTGCTGTACCAGGCGGCCACCCGGCAGATCCCGCATACCCTCTACGAGGCCGCCACCATCGACGGTGCCGGGCGCTGGCGACAGTTCCGCTCGGTGACTCTGCCGCAGCTGCGGGACACGCTGATCACCTCCAGCGTCCTCATCGTCGTCGGGTCGCTGACCTACTTCGAGGTCATCTTGATCATCACCGGAGGCGGGCCCGGAACCGCTACCCGAATCCTGCCGCTGCACATGTACCTGGAAGGGTTCCGAAGTTTCGACATGGGTTATGCCAGTGCGCTGGCCGTCGTCCTGCTCGCGCTCGGCGCCGCGTTGTCCCTCCTGGTCACCAGGGTGACCGGCTATCACCGGATGGCCAGCCAGCGGGAGGGGCTATGAGACAGCGCCCCAACGTCATCGGGGGTGCCGGCGCGCTGATCTGGCTGGTCGTCGTCGGCGTCCCGCTGTACTTCGTCATCGCCACCAGCCTGCGCGAATCCAGCGACTACCTGCAGGCCGGGCCGCTGTCCATTCCCGCGGACATCAGCTTGGCCAACTACGCCGAGGTCCTGCAGTCGGACTTCGTCCGCTACTTCGTCAACAACGTCATCGTCACCGCGGCCTGCGTCGCCATCGTCCTCGCGTTGTCGCTGCCGGCGGCTTACGCCATCGTGCGCAGCCCGAACCGGTCCGTCGCCCGGGTGTTCTCCATCCTGCTCATCGGGCTCGCGGTGCCGTCCCAAGCGGTGATCGTGCCGGTGTACCTGCTGATCACGCAGCTGCGCCTGTACGACTCACTGCTCGCGGTGATCCTGCCGACCGCGGCGTTCTCGCTGCCGCTGTCCGTGGTGGTGCTGACGTCGGGGTTGCGCGACATTCCGCGCGAACTGTTCGAGGCCGCGCACCTCGACGGGGCGGGACCGTGGCAGGCGATGTGGTCGGTCGTGCTGCCGCTGTCGCGGGCTGGGCTGGCCACCGTCGGCATCTTCGCGGCCATGCAAGCCTGGAACGGCTTCCTGTTCCCGCTGGTCCTGACGCAGAGCGCGTCGGTACGCACCCTCACGTTGGGGTTGTGGGACCTGCAGGGCCAGTACGGGTTGAACGTCCCGCTGATCATGGCGACCGTGATGCTGTCGGTCCTGCCGCTGCTCGTGGTCTACCTGGTCGGGCGTCGGTGGCTCCTGGCTGGGCTCACCGCCGGCACCGGCAAGTAGGTTTCAGCGGCCGATGATGAGGCTCATCGCCTCGGACCGGGTGGCCGGGTCACGCAACTGCCCTCGCACAGCGCTGGTCAGCGTCTTGGCGCCGGGCTTGCGCACCCCACGCATCGTCATGCACAGGTGCTCGGCCTCGATGACGACGATGACGCCGCCTGCGTCGAGCAGGTCGCGCAGCGAGTCGGCGACCTGGGTGGTGAGCCGCTCCTGGACCTGCGGGCGCTTGGCGAACACGTCGACCAGCCGGGCGAGCTTGGACAAGCCCGCGATGCGGCCTCCAGGGCCGGGGATGTAGCCGATGTGGGCGTACCCGTAGAACGGGACGAGGTGGTGCTCGCACATCGACGCCAGCTCGATGTCCTTGACCAGCACCATCTCGTCATGCCCGAGCTCGAACGTGGTGGTCAGCGCCTCGGACGGCTCCTCATGCAGGCCCCGGAACATCTCTTCGTAAGCACGCGCCACCCGGGCCGGCGTG
This sequence comes from Haloactinopolyspora sp., assembly GCF_027324685.1. Lineage (NCBI taxonomy): Bacteria > Bacillati > Actinomycetota > Actinomycetes > Jiangellales > Jiangellaceae > Haloactinopolyspora > Haloactinopolyspora sp. The sequence continues at coordinate 50,588 of NZ_DAHVSH010000168.1, read as the reverse complement.
TCGGTCAACCCGTCCCGATCAGGGTCTTCGCCGACGGCGATCAGCAGCTCGCGGATGGCCGCCTCGGCCCGAGCGTGGTCGAACTTGCGGTTCGGAATGCTCAGGTCGAGCTCGCCCTCAAGCTCATCACTGCTCACCGCGAGGCTCCGGGTCGTTCACCGTGGCGTGGTCCTGGTCCGGCCCGACCACGATGCCCTGCTCGTGACCGGATTCCTTGCCGTTGGTGGAGACCTTCATCGGGATGGGCACCGGGCCCTCATCGGATGGCTTGCGGTTGGGCGAACCGGTCCACGGCGGGCGCGGATCACGGCGCCGGATCGGGGCGAAGATCTCGGCGATCTGTTCCTTGTTGAGCGTCTCGTGTTCGAGCAACTCCAGGACCAGGTTGTCGAGCACCTCACGGTTCTCGACCAGGATGTCGAACGCCTCCTGGTGTGCGGCCTCGATGAGCTTGCGGACCTCTTCGTCGACCTGACCGGCGATGTTCTCGGAGTAGTCGCGTTCGTGGCTCAGTTCGCGGCCGAGGAACGGCTCGGTCCGGTCGGAGCCGAACTTGATGGCGCCGAGCCGCTCGGTCATGCCGTACTGGGTGACCATGCGGCGAGCGAGCGTGGTGGCCTTGTCGATGTCGTTGGCGGCACCGGTGGTGGGGTCGTGGAAGACGAGCTCCTCGGCCGCACGTCCGCCCATCATGTACGACAACTGGTCGAGCATCTCGTTGCGCGTGGTGGAGTACTTGTCTTCGTCGGGCAGCACCATCGTGTAGCCCAGCGCGCCACCCCGCGGAAGGATCGTGACCTTGTGCACCGGGTCGGTGTGGTGCAAGGCAGCGGCCACCAGCGCGTGCCCGCCCTCGTGGTAGGCCGTGATGCGCTTCTCTTCGTCCTTCATCAACCGCGAGCTCTTCTGCGGGCCCGCCACCACGCGGTCGATCGCCTCGTCGAGCGCCTCGGGCGTGATCACTTTCTCGTTCTTGCGCGCGGTCAGCAGCGCGGCCTCATTCAGCACGTTGGCGAGGTCGGCGCCGGTGAACCCGGGGGTGCGCCGGGCCACGGCGCGCAGGTCGACGTCCTCGCTCATCGGTTTGCCCCGAGCGTGCACGCCGAGAATCTTCTCGCGGCCCTCGAGGTCAGGCGCCTCGACGGCGATCTGCCGGTCGAAGCGACCCGGGCGCAGCAGGGCGGGGTCGAGGATGTCGGGACGGTTCGTGGCCGCGATCAGGATGATGTTGGTCTTGACGTCGAAGCCATCCATCTCGACCAGGAGTTGGTTCAGGGTCTGCTCGCGCTCGTCGTGACCGCCGCCCATGCCCGCACCGCGATGCCGGCCGACCGCGTCGATCTCATCCACGAAAACGATGGCCGGTGCGTTCTCTTTGGCTTCCTTGAACAGGTCGCGCACGCGGGAGGCACCGACACCGACGAACATCTCGACGAAGTCCGAACCCGAGATGGAGTAGAACGGCACCCCGGCCTCGCCGGCCACGGCACGCGCCAGCAACGTCTTACCGGTTCCGGGAGGACCGTAGAGCAGCACACCTTTGGGGATCTTGGCCCCGACGGCCTGGAACTTCGCCGGCTCTTGCAGGAACTCCTTGATCTCGTGTAGTTCCTCGACCGGTTCGTTGGCACCGGCGACATCGGCGAACGTGGTCTTGGGCGCATCCTTGGACGCGAGTTTGGCCCGCGACTTGCCGAACTGCATGACCCGGCCGCCGCCACCTTGCATCTGGGTCATGAAGAAGAAGATCAGCGCACCGAGGATCAAGAACGGCAGCAGCGTGCCGAGAATGCCCCACAGCAGGCTGGGTTGAGGAACCTCGACGTCGTAGCCCTCGGGCAGGTTGCCGGCCTGGTACTGCTCTTGCAGTGCGTCCTTGAGTTGGATGCCCTGCCCTTCGACGTACTGCGAAGACATCCGCGTGTCGTCGTTGAGGGTGAGCTCGATCTCCTGCGTGTCGCCGCCGGTGATCTTGGCGGACTTGACGTTGCCGGACTCGATCTCGGCGACGACCTGGGCGGTGTCAACCTCCTCGACGCCGTTGGAGTCGTTGAGCACACTGCTCAACACGACGGCGGCGAGCACGAAGATGAGCAACCAGATCAGTGGTCGCGTGAATCGCTTGGCGTTCATGATGCGAGACCGTCGGCCTCGTTCCTCCTGCAGATCGGCTGGCAACCTCAGCTGACGACGCGGACTGATCCCACATCTCACCGAAGGCGTCGGATTCCAAACCCGACGATACCTTGCTGGAGACTCGCGATACCATTCGCACCTGCCCGCGACACTAGGAGAACGTCGCTGGTGAGCCCGCGTGTTCCCACAGCACCATGCATGATCGGTCACACGTGGCGGCGTCTGCCCAGTTTGATCAGGCGTACACGTGCGGTGCCAGCGTCGCGACCACGCGCAGGTTGCGGTACTTCTCGTTGAAGTCGAGCCCGTAGCCGACGACGAACGAGTTCGGAATGTCGAAGCCGACGTAGTTCACCTTGACCGATGTCTTCGCCGCCTCCGGCTTGCGCAGCAGGGTGCAGATCTCGACCGAGGCCGGGCCGCGCGAGCGCAGGTTGGACACCAGCCACGACAAGGTGAGGCCGGTGTCGATGATGTCCTCGACGACGAGCACGTGCCGATCGGTGATGTCGGTGTCGAGATCTTTGATGATGCGCACGACACCGCTCGAACGGGTGCCCGACCCGTAGGACGACACCGCCATCCAGTCCTGCTCGACGTGGCGCGACAGGTGCCGGGTCAGATCGGCCATGACCATGACCGCGCCCTTGAGCACCCCCAGCACGAGCAGGTCCTTGCCTTCGTAGTCCTTCTCGATGTCCGCGGCCATCTCCGCCAGCCGGCGTTGAATCTCTTCCTCGGACAACAAGATCGTTTCAAGGTCGCCGTCGACGTCTTGGGGATCCACGTACCGCAGCCTGCCATACGGCGGCCACGTCAGCGCGACGAGGCGAACCTCAGCACCCCGTCCCGTCGCACGGCCCGCAGGCCGCCGGGAACGTCGATGCCGGTCTGACCTCGCCAGCGCATCACCAGAGCATCGACGGCCAGGACGTTCGCCGCGGTGAGATCGGTGGGCGGGCTGCCCGCGGCGATGGCCGCCTGCCGCAGCACCCGCAACCGAACGGCATCGGCCAACCGGGCCAGCCGGGTGACGTCGTAGCCCTGGTCGCGATCAGGCCCGTCGTCGGCCTGCGACGGCCACGACGCCTCGACCACCGAATCGCGCAGCGCCGCCGCAGCTTGGGCCTCGAGCGCGTCGGTGTCGGCCCGCAGCAGATCCGCCGTGCGAGCCAGCGCCTCGGCCACACCCGGACCGAGCTCGGCCTCCAGCACGGGCAGGACCCGGTGGCGGACCCGGGACCGGGCGAAGGCCGGGTCGGCGTTGTGCGGGTCGTCCCACGTGGCCAGCCCCTCGGGCACCGCGGCGCGCACCCGCACCCGACGCAGCCCGAGCAGCGGACGCCGGAAGATGCCGGATCGGCGCGGCATGCCGGCCAGCGACCGCGCGCCCGAACCCCTCGCCAGCCCCAGCAGCACCGTCTCGGCCTGGTCGTCGAGGGTGTGCCCGAGCAGGACGGCGTGGGCGGCCAACCGGCCGGCCGCAGCGGTCAGCGCACGGTAGCGCGCGGCTCGCGCGTTGCCTTCCGGGCCGGCGGCACCATCGCGCCCGTCGACGTGTACGGCTTCGACGCGATCGAATCCCAAGCCCGCCATCGTCGCCGCCACCCCGCGCGCCCGGAGCGCCGAACCTTCCTGCAGCCCGTGATCGACGGTGATCCCCGCGACCCGCAATCCCAGCCGCGGGCCGACCCACGCCAGCGCCGCGGCCAGGGCCAAGGAGTCGGCGCCGCCGGAGCAGGCCACCACGACGGTGGCCCCACCCGGGGCGTCGCGCAGCTCGTCGCGGACCGCACGCCGGACGTCCAGGTGCGCTGGCGGCATCGTCAGCTCGTGGTGGTCACCGGCGACGCGCCGTTCATGCGCCGGACCCACGCGATCGGGTCGGCGATCTCGTCCTTCGTGGGCAAGGCGTCGGCGGATTCCCACACGCGGTTGAAGCCGTGCATGCCGACGCGCTCGACCACCTTGTTCACGAAGGCCGCGCCATCACGGTACTGACGCATCTTCGCGTCCAGGCCGAGCAGCCGCCGCACGGCTCGATCGAGGCCCTGCGGGGACCGGCGGCGTCGCTGGAAGCGTCGCCGGATCGTGTTGACCGTCGGGATGACGTCGGGGCCAACGCCGTCCATGACGACATCGGCGTGCCCTTCGAGCAGCGACATCAACGCGGTCACGCGGTCGACCACGACCTTCTGGGCCGGCGTTTGGACGAGGTCGAGCAGGGACGCGCCGTCATCGCCGGACCGGGCGGCTTCAGTGAGACCGCGCACCGCCTCGCGCAACCGGGTGGCGAAGGCCGCCGGGTCGACGTCGGTCGCCGCCACGAACGCCTCGATCTCGCCGGCCAGGTGATCGCGCAGCCACGGCACAGCGGTGAACTGGACCCGGTGCGTCTCTTCGTGCAGCGCCACCCACAGGCGGAAGTCGCGCGGCACCACGTCGAGCTCTCGCTCGAGGTGCACGATGTTCGGCACGACGAGCAACAATCGGCCATGCGTCCGGGACGGATCGGTGCCGGCCGGTCCGGACCAGAACGGGTCGAACTGCCCGAGCACCTTGCTGGACAGGAACGCCAGCAGGGCTCCGGTCTGCAGGCCGGTGAGCTTGGCGCCGGCCCGGCGCGCCGCGGACATCTCACCTTCGCCCCGGAGCTTGCGCTCCAGCGGAGCGATCATCGTCTGCATGCTCTGGGCGTTGGCCCGGGCCCAGTTGCCGCGGTCGACCACGACGACTGGAGCGGCCGCGCCCGTACCGTCGAGCGCGGTGAACCGGTGCACATGGGCCTCGGCCTCGGCGGCGAGATCGCGGAGCTCGGCGACGGCGGCGCGCGCCTCGGCGGCGCCGACAGCCGGGCCGGACCCGGCCAACCGCTGCGCCGTCGAGACTGCGAGATCCCAGTCCACCATCGTGGGCGCAGCGTCGCTGGTCGTCATGGTTCAACGCTACGTCACGACGGGGCCTGGCCCGCGCCGCAGGTGCATCCGGCCAGTGCTGCGGCCACGTCGTCGAGCGCCGCCCGGGCCTCGAACGTGTTCGTGATGTCGTCGGCCAGCACCGCGAAGGCGAACCGGACGCCGTCGGCGGACGTCACGACACCAGCCAGTGAGCTCACTCCGGTCAGGGTGCCGGTCTTGGCGCGGACGTTGCCCGCCCCGGGGCTCTGTTCGATCCGGTCGGCGAGCGTGCCGGTGAATCCGGCGACCGGCAGTCCGGTGACGGCCGCACGCAGCTGCGGGTGCTCGCTGTCGGCGGCGAGCGCCACCGCGGCCGCGATGGTCGAGGCTGGCACCGCGTTGCCTCGAGCGAGTCCGCTGCCGTCGAGCATGGTGACCGACGACATGTCGATGCCGAGCTCGTCCAGTGTGCGCACGACCGCGGTACTCGCTTCCGCCGCTGTGCCCTCGAGGCCGGCCCCGAGCGCGACATGGCGAGCCAGCACTTCGGCGACATCGTTGTCACTGGTGATCAGCAGATCTTCGACGACGGCGGCGACCGGGCCGGAATGCACCGAGGCGATCTCGGTCGCATCGTCGGCGACCGCGTCCGGCTGCACCTGCGCGGCGACGTCGATGCCACGCTCGCGCAACAGCTCGGCGAACTGGTCTGCCGCTGCGGCCGACGGGTCCTGCGGACGGTCCTCGGCCACGTCCACAGCCAGCGCCGTGACCGGCGAGACGACGCCCGACGACACGTACGTGGGACGCCAGTCCGGGTCGACGGCCGGCCCGCTGAACAGTGAATCGTCATAGGTCAACGTGACCGACGTGACACCGGCCTCGTCGAGGGCCCGGGCCGTGCGTTCGGCCAGCGCCGTCAAGGAGGTCCCGTCGCCGTCCTCGGTGGTGAGGGTGGGATCACCGCCGCCGACCAAGGTGATCATGGCCGCCGGCGGCTCGAGACCCGCTCCAGCTATGACGACCTTGGTGGTGAACACGTGCTCGGGCCCCAGGACGTCCAAGGCGGCGACGGCGGTCAGGATCTTGAGTGTGCTCGCCGGTGTCTGGGCGCGGGCGGCCTCGGATTGGTACACCGGCGTGTCCGAGGCGAGGTCGATGACGCTCACGCCGACCCGACCGCCGAGCCCGTCGGCGGCGAGGGGTCCGGCCAGCGCTGCGGCCACCGCGTCGGACGAGCCGGCTGCGTCGTCCGTCGGTTCCACATCGCCTGCGGCCGGCAGCACCTCGGCCGCGGACTCCCACGCGGCCGCAGGCGGCGGGCTCGGCGTGATGAGCGCCGGACCGGACGTGTCGGTGCTGCTCCACGGCAGGCCGTAGGTGGCGGCGAAGGCGACGACGGCACCGGCGGCCACGAGCAGCGCAAGGCCGATGACGACGACGGCGCCACGCCACGACATCCGCGCATCTCCCCTTGCTCGCTGGTCCTCGCTGTTCAGCGTGTGCCACGGTACGGGAGACTGGTTCTGATCGGCACAGCTGGGCGAGTAGGGAGAAGGCACGTTCGTGGAGTTCGACGTCACCATCGAGATCCCGGCGGGCAGCCGGAACAAGTACGAGATGGACCACGTGACCGGGCGGATCAGACTCGACCGGCGACTGTTCACCTCCACCCGTTATCCACACGATTACGGCTTCATCGATGACACCCTCGGCTTGGACGGCGACCCGCTCGACGCCCTGGTGTTGATCGAGGAGCCGTCGTTCCCGGGCTGTCTGATCGCCTGCCGGGCCATCGGCATGTTCCGGATGACCGACGAGGCCGGCGGCGACGACAAGGTCCTGTGCGTGCCGTCCGGCGATCCCCGCAAGGACACGTTCCAGGACATCGACGACGTCCCGGAGTTCGACCGGCTGGAGATTCAGCACTTCTTCGAGGTCTACAAGGACCTGGAGCCCGGTAAATCGGTCGAAGGCGCGACGTGGGTGGATCGAAAGGCCGCCGAGGAGGAGATCGAGGCGTCACGGCGCCGCCACAGGGAATCCAGTCACCCGTGACCGACGGCATCGTCGTCGGGCCGATGCTGCGGCACGTCGGCCCTACGTCGGCGGCGATCTGGGTGGAGACCGACCGGCCCTGCGTCGTGGGTGCACTCGACGCGACCGCAGCGACGTTCGCCGTGCACGGGCACCACTACGCTCTGCTCGAGATCGACGGCCTCGAGCCGGCCACGACCACCGAGTACCACCTGACCATCGACGGCGAGACCGTCTGGCCCGACCCGGACTCGTCCTTCCCGCCGCCGCGCATCCGGACCCGCCCCGACGACACGGCCGACGAGCCGGTCCGGATGGTGTTCGGCTCGTGCCGGATGAGCGTCCCGCACGACGCCCGGCATCGCCGCATCTACGGCGTGGACGCGCTGCGCACCTACGCCCACCAGGTGGCGCACGGCCGCGCGGACTGGCCCGACGCCCTGTTGCTGCTGGGCGACCAGGTCTATGCGGACGAGACCGCGCCGCAGATGCAGCAGTTCATCGCCGCCCGGCGGGACACGTCGCAACCACCCGGTACCGAGGTCGCCGACTTCGAGGAATACGCCCACCTGTACCGGCTGGCCTGGAGTGACCCGGCCGTGCGCTGGCTGCTGTCGACCGTGCCGTCGGCGATGATCTTCGACGACCACGACATCCGCGACGACTGGAACACCTCGCGTGCCTGGCGCGAGCAGATGGCCGACGAACCATGGTGGCCCGACCGCATCACCGGCGGCCTCGCCGCGTACTGGCTCTATCAGCACCTGGGCAATCTGTCGCCGGACGAGCGCGCCGACGATCCGGTCCTGGCCGCGGTCCGCGAGAGCGACGACGGCGGCAAGGTCCTCCACGAGTTCGCGCGCACGGCCGATCGCGATCCGTCCTCGTACCGCTGGAGCTTCGCCCGCGACATCGGGCCGGTCCGGCTGATCATGATCGATTCGCGCTGCGGCCGGATGCTCGAGCCCGGCCGGCGCACCATCGTCGACGACGCCGAGTGGGCCTGGATCGACGCACACATCCGCTCTGCCAGCCACGCTGACCATGTACTCATCGGCACCTCCTTGCCGTACCTGCTACCGCCCGGCCTGCACTCCGTCGAAGCCTGGAACGAGTCGGTCGCCGACGGCGCCTGGGGTGAGCGCTGGGTGAAACCCGCAGAGACCATGCGCCAAGTGGTCGATCTGGAGCACTGGGCCGCATTCGGGCACTCGTTCCGGGCGATGGAGCGCCTGATCACCGACGTCGCGACGGCGCCGGGCGGCCACCGCCCCCAGACCATCACCTTCCTGTCCGGCGACGTGCACTACTCGTATGCGGCGCGCATGTCCTACCCGGGCGAGTCCGACACCACGAGCCGCGTGCACCAACTGGTCTGCTCACCGCTGCGCAACCCGTTGAACAGAGCCGTTCGCTATCTCAACGGCGCGGCCGCCTTCGCCGTCGCGCGAGCGGTCGGGGCTCCGCTGGCGAAACGGGCCGGTGTGCCGGCTTCGACCGTCAGCTGGCGGGTCGACACCGGGCCTCGCTTCGACAACGCGATCGCCACCTTGGACCTGACGAGCCGATCGGCGCGGGTGCACTGGGACACCGGAGTGGTGGCCGACGACGGCGAAACGTCGATGAAACGGATCCTGGAGACCGACCTCTGAGATCCCTCGCGACGTCCTCGGCCGTCACGGTGCGGGCACCGGGACGCGTAGAGCGTGGCGAAGCACCGTCCACGATCGGCCCGCCTCGAGGTTCGATACTTCGCCGTCGGCGTTGACCGGCACCGGCTCGCCGTCGACCCGCACCTCGTGCCCGCGGCGGACGATGACGTCCGGGCGTCGCGGATGGCGCCCGCGCGCAAGAGTAACCACGAAGCCGAGGCGGGCGCGCCACGACGTCGAGAACGACACCACGACGTCCACCTGCCCGTCGTCCGGGGCCGCGGCCGGCGCGACCGGGGCACCGCCGCCGATCGTCATGCCGTTGCCGAGCGCGACCATGAGTACGCGGCGCCGCCCGTCGGTCACCACGTCGCCGTCCACCACCACCCGCAGCCGCCAGCCGCGCGCGGCTGTTCCGGCCAGCAGGCTGCCGACCGGGTAGGCCAGCCGCCGCAACCAGGGCTTGAGCGGCGCCGCCCGTCGTGCGGCTTCTGCTCCCACCCCGAGGTGCAGCGCGTTCACGACCACGCCTCCCGCGTCGTCGACCACGATGTCGAGGTCTCGCTCACGCCCTCGCAGGATCACCTCGGCGGCCGCCACGGGGTCCAGTGGCAGTTCCAGCGTGCGGGCCAGGTCGTTGCCGGTTCCGGCCGGCACGATGCCCAGCTCGTGCGGGCGCTCGCCCAGGCGGTCGAGGTCGCGCAAGGCTGCCACGAGCGCATGGATGGAACCATCGCCGCCGACGATCACCGGCGTCCGGTCGGACTCGAGCTCAAGCAACCCGGCGAGCTCGCTCGGCTCGCCGACCTCGACCACGCGCACGTCGGCGCCCGTGCGCAGGACGTCGGCCGCGGCCTCGCCGGCGTCCTGCAGACTCGGTCCGGCGCGTGCGTTCACCAGGACGAGCAGTTGCTTCACGAGCCCTCCGCGGCCGGTGTCGGACGACCGGCACGGCCAGGATCGGCGTAGCCGGTCAGACCCGTCCGTAGAAGGCCGGGTCGACCCAGTAGAACACGCTTTGCACCTCCACGGCCTTGCCCGGGCGCGGCGCGTGGATCATCTTCCCGCCGCCGATGTACAGCCCGACGTGATAGACGCCCGACGCGGCGCCGTTGTCCGACCAGAAGATCAGGTCGCCGGGGGCCAGCTCGGCGTACGACACCCGGGTCGTCTGCCGGGCCTGGGCCACGCTCCAGTGTGGAAGGCTCTTCCCGCCCGCCTGCCAGGCGCGCATGGTGAGCCCGGAGCAGTCGAAGGTGTCCGGCCCGTCGGCTCCCCATTCGTAGCCCTTACCGAGCTGGGCGTAAGCGAAGTCGATCGCCGCGTCGGCCCCGGTCGACGGCGGATCCGGCGGATCCGGCGGGTCCGGCGGGTCGGGCGGATCCGGGGTCGTCGACGGCGTCGGACTGGGCGGCGTCGACGGCGTCGGGCTGGCGCTGGTCTCCGGAGTCACCGGAGCGTCCGGTGTGCTCGACGGCGTCGGCGTCGGCGTCGGCGGTGACTCCTCGCGCTCACGCTCGCGGCGCTCGGCCTCGCGGCGCTCACGCTCGGCCGCCTCGCGCTCGGCGAGGCCTTGGCGGCGCTGCTGCTCGAGTTCCACCGTGGTGCCCTTGGCCGCGGCCAGCGCGGCCAGGGCGGCGTCCCGCTCGGTCTCGACGGCGGCCAGCGTCTGCTCGTGTTCGGCCACGGCGGCCTCGGCCGCAGCCCGGGCGGCTCGAGCGGTCTCGGCCGCCTCCTCGCGATCAGCCAACGCCTGCTGGGCTTTCGCTGCGGCTTGCTCGGCCTGCTCGGTCGCTTCAGCCGCTTGCCGGTAGACGCCGGCATGTGAGGCGGTCACCGCGCGCAGCGCTCCGACGCGATCGAACAGCGCTTCGCCGTCCTCGGCGCCGAGCAGCATGCTGACGGCCGAGAGCTCGCCGCCGCGGCTGTAGGACGCCGCCGCCAGCCGGCCCAGCTCGATCCGGGCCTGTTCGGCTTGGGCCGCCTTCTGCTGTGCCATCTCGCGGGCGCGTTCTTCGGCCTGTTCGGCTTCGGCCAGCCGGATGCGTGCGCCGTTGAACGCCTCGACGGCGCTGGCCACGCGGACGTAGAGCTCGTCGGCTCGGGCCGTCAGGTCGGACAGCCGAGCTTCCAGAACCGCGACGGCGCCCCCGGCGGCGTGCTCGGCTTCGCGAGCCTCGTCGATCTCCTGCTCGGAGGGGATCTCCGGGGTGGCCGAAGCAGGAGCGGCCGCCAGACCAGACCCGATCACGCCGGCCAGCACGACACCGACCATCGTTCTGCGCAACGTGGCCACCTCCCCGCACCACACGTCACAGCAGAGAAGGCTAGCCACGATCGTCACTCGAGGGAACAGAAATCACAAAATTCTCATCATTAACCGGCGTGTCGACTTGACGAATTACATCGGTGTCGTTTCGAAGCGAGCAGGTATGACGCGACGTCAGGCTGTGCTCTCGCCGATGTCGTCCCGCGGTGGCTGCGTCCGGCGCAGCAAGGGGGACAGGACGATGACGCTCTTGGTGCGGGCCACGAACGGCTCAGCCGAGATCTCGGAGAGCACGCGCTCGAAGTGCTGCATGCTACCGGCGAACACGTGCAGCAGGGCATCGGCGTCCCCGGTCACGGTGAAGGCCTCCACGACTTCGGGGTAGGTCTGCGTGCGCCGCAGGATCTCTTCGCCCGACGTCCGGCGGTTGCAGAACAACTCGACGTAGGCCTCGGTACTCCACCCGATGGCCGCCGGGTCCACGCGCACCGTGAACCCGGTGATGACACCGCGTGCCCGCAGCCGGTCCACCCGGCGCTTGACGGCCGGCGCCGACAGATTGACCTTCGCGCCGATCGAGCCGAAACTGGCGCGACCGTCGGCCATCAGTGCCCGGATGATCTGTTCGTCCAGCGGATCGAGTGTCACCTGTCGATCGTGATCCGCCGGGCGCCGTGCCGCAAGACCGGCCTCACGCAATGTTCAGCCGCAGGAGCGGGATTTCACGCAACGATCAGCCCGTTGATCGCAATGAACCGGCATGGATGACCCGTCACGGGCTGGCCACACTTGACGTATGACGGTGAACGTTGCGCCCCAGGTGACCGGTGCCCCCGCCGCCACGCCCCAGCGAGTCGCCACCCCGCGCGATTACGTGATGTGCCGGCCGACGTACTTCGACGTGCAGTACGCGATCAACGTCTGGATGGACCCCACCCAGCCGGTCGACCGGGACCGCGCGATCGAGCAGTGGGAGGCGCTGCGCGCCACCTACGAACGGCTCGGCCACCGGGTCCGCCTCCTCGACCCCGTTCCCGGCCTGCCGGACATGGTCTTCGCCGCCAACGGCGCGTTCGTCGTCGGCGACACCGCGCTGGGAGCCAACTTCCGGCAACCGGTGCGAGCGGCCGAGGCGCCGGCTCATCGGGACTGGCTCACCGCGGCCGGCATCGATGTCCGGCTGCCGCAGGCGATCAACGAGGGCGAAGGCGACTTCGCCTGGGCCGGCTCGCGCATCCTCGCCGGCACCGGGTTCCGCGCCGACCCCGCCGCGCGCGCCGACCTCGAAGCGACCTTCGATCTTCCGGTCGTGCCCCTCGAACTCGTCGACCCGCGGTTCTACCACCTCGACACCGCCCTGGCCGTACTCGATCCGGCCACCATCGCCTACTACCCACCGGCGTTCTCGCCGGCGAGCCAGAACGTGCTCGCCGAGCTCTACCCGGACGCGATCATCGCCACCAAGGCCGATGCCGACGTGCTCGGGCTCAACGCCGTGAGCGACGGGCGCCACGTCGTCCTCGCCGAGCAAGCCGAGCACCTGGCCGCTGCCGTCGCCGTGGCCGGCTTCGAACCGGTGCCGGTCGACGTGTCGGAGCTGCTGAAAGCCGGCGGCGGGGTCAAGTGCACCACGCTGGAGCTGCACCGCCCGCACGCCCCGTTCACCCCGTCGCCGATCACCGCCGAGGAGTGCTCGTGAAAACTCAGGCCAGCCGTAGCGACGAGGCGATCGCCCTCGTCGAGAAGCATGCCGCGCACAATTACCACCCGCTGCCCGTCGTGGCGGCACACGCGCAGGGCGCCTGGGTCACCGACGTCGAAGGCCGCCGCTATCTCGACTGTCTGGCCGCGTACTCCGCCCTCAACTTCGGGCATCGGCACCCGGAGATCGTCGCGGCGGTCCAAGCCCAACTCGACCGGTTGACGCTGACCAGCCGCGCTTTCCACCACGACGTGCTGGGCCCGTTCGTTCGCGATCTCGCCGCGCTGGCGGGCAAGGACCTCGTCCTGCCCATGAACACCGGCGCCGAGGCGGTCGAGACCGGGCTCAAAGTAGCCCGCAAGTGGGGCTACGAGGTCAAGGGCGTCCCTGCCGACCGCGCCACCGTCATCGTGGCCGACGGCAACTTCCACGGCCGCACCATCAGCGTCGTGAGCTTCTCCACCGATCCGACGGCGCGGACCAACTTCGGGCCGTTCACGCCCGGCTTCCGGGTCGTTCCCTACGGTGACTCCTCCGCCATCGCCGACGCGATCGACGACACCACGGTCGCGGTATTGATCGAGCCCATCCAAGGCGAGGCCGGTGTCATCGTGCCGCCGGCCGGATATCTGTCCAAGGTCCGGCAGCTCTGTGACGCGCGCGAGGTGCTGTTCGTGGCCGACGAGATCCAATCCGGCCTCGGCCGCACCGGCACGACGTTCGCGTGCGAGCACGAGAACGTCGTGCCCGACCTGTACCTGCTCGGCAAGGCGCTGGGCGGCGGCATCGTCCCGGTCTCGGCGGTGGTCGGCAACAGCGACGTCCTCGGCGTCATCCGGCCCGGCGAGCACGGCAGCACCTTCGGCGGAAACGCCTTGGCCTGCGCGGCCGGCCACGCCGTCGTCGGCATGCTGGAGCGCGGGACGTGGCAGCGCACGGCAGCGCAGCTCGGCGAGCATCTGCACACGCGGCTGCGCGAGCTCATGGGCCAGGGCGTGGTCGAGATCCGCGGGCGCGGCCTGTGGGCCGGTGTGGACATCGACCCCGCCCTCATGACCGGGCGCGAGGCGTGCGAGGCCCTGCTGGCTGAGGGCATCCTGGTCAAGGACACGCACGGCTCCACCATCAGGTTCGCCCCGCCGCTGGTGGTCACGCCCGACGAGATCGACCTCGCGGTCGACGCCTTGCGACGCGTATTGATCCAGCGCGCCGCCTGATGTCCGGCGCTCATCAGGCGTACGGTAGGTGAGTGACCAAGAAGACCGGCGCGGACATCAGCGTTCTGCGCGTCAACCCCACGGTATGGTCCGAGGCCCTCAAGGCTGCAGATGGCGACGCACGGCGGATCGAGATCCGCGGCGAGTTCGACGTCGTCGTCCACAACGAGCCGCTGCCGGCCAACGCCCGGGTGAAACGCACGGCGTCGGAGTAGACCAGCGCCATCAGGCAGCTGCGCCACCGCGACATCGACGCCCCACGGGTGGTGCAGGTGATGACGATCATGAGTCACCCACGGCGCGCCAACGCCACCCACACCTCATGATCACCCCACCAACGCCACCACCGACCCATGATCACCGCTCCCACGCGATCATGAGCCACCAACAGCCCAACCCCACCCCACCACCAACGATCATGAGTCACCCACGGCGCGCCAACGCCGCCCACACCTCATGATCTCCAGCCCGGCACGGTCCCGGCGCCGATGTGCACCTCGGCGTGCAGCACCGCCCCGGGCGCGCCTCCGGAACGCTCCCGCAGCATGCCGTCGAGCACCTGTGTCACCTGCGCACGCTGCGACGGCGCCAGCTGGGTCACCATCGTCGCGGCGATCGGATGACTGGACGACACCGCCGCCAGGAAGTGCGTCGCGGACTCGTAGGGCGTGTCCCACTCGGTGGTGTCGATCGTGACGCCGCTCAGGCCTGCTTCGACGAGCCGATCGCGGAACACGGCGACGTCGGCGAGCTGGAACGGCAGGGGCGGCGGATCCGCCGGCGGCGGGACGAAGCCGGGAATGGCCGCCCGCACCGCACCTACCAGGAACCCGAAGAACTCCGCCCTGCTCAGCGCACCGAACGCACTGACCAGCACCCGGCCGCCCGGCTTGGTCACCCGTACGAGCTCGGCCAGCCCGCCGCGCAGGTCGACGAAGGTGGACACGCCGTGCTGAGAGACCGCCACGTCGAACGTGTCGTCGTCATACTCGAGCCGCATGCCGTCCATGACGCGCGCCTGGAGGTTCGGCACGCCGGCTGCGCTCGCCCGGGCACGTAGCCGCTCGATCATCCGCGGCGAGATGTCGGTCGCCGTCACGTCCGCGCCGCGACGAGCAGCGGGGATGCTCAGGGCGCCGCTACCGGCGGCAACGTCGAGCAGGCGCGTGCCCGGCCCGATGTCGATCCGGCTGAGGGCCGCGGCCCCGTGCCGGCTGTTCACCGGGGTCACGAATTCGTCGAACCCGTCGGCTACGGCATCCCACGCGGCCGGGGTCGGTTCTCCACTGGGCATCTGCGCGGTCATGGCCGTGGCTCCCTCTGTGCTGAGCGTCGTCTCGGACGTTAGACACCGGCCCGTGCGGCGCGCATCGACCAACCGGACCATCCGGCAACCGCACGGATGGCACGTTCGAGCCATCAGGGGCGGCGCGCGAGGTGATGCTCGTAGGCGTACGCGGTGGCAGCGGCGCGCGAAGCCAGGCCGAGTTTGGCGAAGATGTTCTGCACGTGCCGCCGTACCGTGTGCTCACTGATGACCAGGCGGGCGGCAATGGCGCTGTTGGTCATCCCGGTCGCGAGCAGGGCGAGCACATCGAGTTCCCGGTCGGTCAGTCCGTCGGCGCGCGGACCCGGGCGGCGCAGCTCGGCCAGTCGCGCGAGGTCCGGGGCGGCTGCGAGTCGCTCGAACACCCGGCGCGCGCCGTCCCACTCCACCTGGGCGCTGTCGTCGTCCCCGGACTGCCGGTACACGAGGCCGATCATCACGCGGGTACGGGCCGCCTCGTAGGGGGCTTCGAGTTCGCCCCAGGACGTCCACGTGCGGCGCAAGACGTCGCCGGCCGCAACGATGTCGCCCACGGCCAGCAAGACCGTGCCGTGGGCGTACCCGGCCACGGCCCGAAGGTAGGGCGAGTCGAACCCTGAAGCCGCACGCATCAACTCGTCGGCCGCGCTGCGCGCTTCGTCCATCTCCCCGATGGCGAGCATCACTTCGGCATACGCCGACAACACCCGGGCGCGCTCCACCGGGCTCGAGGTCTCGGCCACGACTCGGCGAACCGCCATCGCGGCGTCGGTGTGGCGCCCTTGGGCCAACCGGAGCAGCGCCAGACCGGGCTGCACGCCGTGCCCCCAGTGCGCCGCCTGTCCGTACGCGGTCTGCGCTTGGTCGAACTCGCCACGCAGCCGGAGCAGCTCTGCGTGCTGGTACATCGCCGAACCCATGGCTGGGTCGACTGGCTGGGCTGCCATGTGCTCCCAGGCCCGCCGCACCTCGGCCATCGCCGCGGACCAGTCGCCACGCAACTGCATGATCTCCGAGCGATGAACGAGGCACTGACCCTGGTAGGGCTGCAGGCCCTGCTGGCCGGCACACCAACTGCTCAACGCGGCCGTCCACTCCTGGGCCCGGCTGAGGTCGAAGACGTCGCGGCAGGCGATGATGACCGCGCAGTACACGATGCCGGCGACGATCGGCGACACGTCGGTGGTCGTGACGGTGAGCATGGCGTCGTCGAGTTCGGCGATGCCGTCGGCGGCGCGTCCCATCGCCACCAGTACCTGGCCTCGGCCCAGCCGGCCGAGTGCATCGAGGTCAGGGGAACCGAATCGCTCGGCGATGTCCACGACGGCATCGAACTCGGTGAGTGCGCCGGCCGGATCGCCACCGTGCAGGATTCGCAGCGCCGCCGGGACCTTCAGGTATCCAGCCTCGACGCACTCTGCCGGCATGTCCTCCAGGGTGCGCCGGGCGCGCGCCAGCCAACTGCCGCCGCGCGCTTGCTGACCGGCGAGCAGCAGGGTCAATCCGAGCCAGAATCCGCACCGGACGGCGCCCGAGCGGTCGCCTGCGGCCGTGAAGGCGTCATGCGCGTGTTCCCAGTGGCGCACCGCCTCCTCGAGGCGTCCGGTCAGGTAGGCCGCCGTCGCCAGCCGGTCCAGATCCACCGCGGGCAGCCTGCCCTGCCGATGCGCAGCGCTCAGGTGCTCGTATGCGCCGGTCCAGTCACGACGGCGGGCAGCGTCGCGGGCCTGTACGAGTGGGTCGGCGGGCATCATCGGCGCTCCCCCGGATCGTCACCCGGGCCGATCAACTGGCTGACCACAGGTGATGTGGCCAACGTACACCTCACTCCGCGGTGCGGAAACGCTCCACGACCAGGTCCATGACGGCTTCGTGCGCCCCGATGGGCGCGGCGACCACGTCGGCGCCGGCCTCGGCCAGCCGCTGCTGGAACAGCCCCGGCGCCAACAGATACGACGCGATGCCGACGGTGCGTGCGCCGGACGCGCGCAGGGATTCGACCGCCTCGCCGACCGACGGGGACGCCGTCGTCACGTAACCGACGGCCACCTCGCGATCGAGCACCGTCTCGAGGCGGCGAGCGACGCTCTCGACCTCGGCGAGCGCCCCGGCGTCGGAGGATCCGGCCGCCGCCAGCACGACCGCGTCCGGCACGGCGCCGGCCGCCCGGAGCCGGTCGGCCACCACGGCCACGAGCGCGTCGTCCGGCCCCAGCGCCGCTGTGACCGACGCTGAGCCCCCGGTCGCCTCGACGGCGTTCGGTACGTCGACGCGCACGTGATACCCGGAAGCGAGGAACATGGGCACCACCACGGCTCGTCCGTGCACCGAGGCGAGAACCTGCTCCAACGTCGGCTCGATGACGTCCACGTAGGCCAGGTGCACCGGCACGCCCGGCAGCCGGGAGCGCACGCCGTCCAGCAGCTCATCGAGGACGACCGGGCCCTCGGGCGCACGAGTGCCGTGCGCGACGGCGACCAGGACGTCGGCGGCCATGGTGGTGCTCAATCCGGGTTCGGGCGGTTGGCGGCCGACCGCACGAATGCGGCCAGGTCGGCGGACTGGCGCAGGCGGCTCGGTTCATGCACGTACATCATGTGCCCGGCTTCGTAGTGGGCGGTCTCGATGTTGTCCAGCAGGTGCGTCGGCACCGCGAGATGGGCCAGGACGTGCTCGGCGGCGAAGTACGGTGTCGCGCCGTCGTGGTAGCCGCAGGCCACATGTACCTTCAGGTGCGGGTTGGCACGCATCGCCGCGGCGAGGTTGTCCGCGACGCTGACCGGTGCGCCCTCGAACTCCTTGTACGACCACGGCCGCACCCGGCTGGTGAGGATCTCGTAGGGCAGATCGTTGTGGTAGCCGAGCTCGGCACGGACGTAGTGGTTCACCGCCGCCGTGTACGGGCCGAGAATCGCCTGGTACGACGGGTCGTCGGCGAAGTGTTCGCGGCCTGCGTCCGGATCCCACCCGCGGAACCTGCCGTCGAGCCGGCCAACCACCTCACGGCGATCGCGCAGCAACTCGGTGAAGAACCGGATGTGCTCGATCCGCAGGTTCACCCGGTCGACGTAGTCCTCCGACAGGCCGGTCAACCGCGCCAGCCGCGCCACGATCGCCGCACGCTCCTCCGCACCGAGCCGGTGTCCCCGCGCCAGGGCCCACGGGTAGTCGCGCTCGGCGAACTCCTCGGCCTCGCGGACGACGTCGGCCAGCGGGCGGTCCCCGTGGTGGCCGTGATGGTGCGCGATGGCGGCGTAGGTCGGCAGGAACAGCGGGTACGCCTGGTCGTTGCCCGCATAGAAGCGGATGGTGCCCATGTCGAGCACGGACGAGATCAGCATCAGCCCGTTCAGCGCCATGCCGTAGCGGCTCCACAGGTGCTCGGCCAGCCCGGCGGCACGCAACGTCCCGTATGACTCGCCGGCCAGGAACTTCGGCGAGAGCCACCGGCCGTTGCGCGAGGTCCACAGCCGCACGATCTCGCCGACGGACTCCAGATCGGCCCGGTAGCCGTGATAGTCAGCGGGCTTTTCACCGGCGGCGGCCCGTGAGTAGCCGGTGGAGACCGGGTCGATGAACACCAGGTCGGTGTGGGCCAGCAACGTCTCGGTGTTGTCGGTGAGCCCGTACGGCGGCGGCACCATCGCGCCGGCATCGCCGGACAGGACGCGGCGCGGGCCCAGCAGGCCGAGATGGAGCCAGACGCTCGACGAGCCGGGGCCGCCGTTGAACGCGAACGTCACTGGACGCGTGGCCGGGTCGGCGTCGTCCACGGTGTACGCCGTGATGAACAGTTCCGCCTTCGGCCGGTGTCCTTCGAACGTGTCGTCCTCGTGGACCTCGTCGCGCAGGACTATGCGCCCCGCCGTGGCGGTGTAGGCGAGGCTGCGCCCCTCGACCTGCAGGGTGTGCGACGTGGTGACCAGATCGTCGCTCGGTTCGGGCCGGCTCGAGCCGGCCTCCGGGGACGCGCCTGCCGCCGCGTCGTCCTCGGTCGCTGCGCTCACCTTCGCTGATCCCTCCGTTCAAGCGGGCGTCGTTGTGGGCACCGGCCAGTCTGCCAGGCCACACGCACGCCGCTGCGCGCGCCTGACGTGTCCAACCGCACGTCACACCCGCTCTTGCACTCGGCCTGCTGAGTCCTACGCTCAGAGGGGTGAACAGCTCGCCCGAACGACGGTCCAGCCCGCCTCGAGGAGGCGCGCTCGATCGACACCTGCGCCAGCGGGCGCGCTGGGTGGTCAAAGGCGAGGACCCGCCCACGGTGCCGATCGCGCTGCCCAAACTCCGCAGCGGGCTGGCCGCCGACGTCGAACGTTCCGTCCTCGATCTCGTGCTGCGCACCGGCGAGGCGATGATCGCGACCGGCGCACCGGTGGCCGATGTCACCGCCGCCCTTCTGCGGATGGCGGCAGGGTTCGGGGTGACCAGCTGTCAGGTCGACATCACCTTCATCTCGATCATGGTGTCCATCGACCGGGACGACGACCCCATCACCAAGTTGCGCGTCATCAACGTCCGCACCTCGGACTACAGCCGGCTCGCCGACATGTTCGATCTCGCCGATGACGCCGGCGAGGGCAAGGTCACGCTTGACGAGGCGCACCGCCGCCTCGACGAGATCCTCTCCGCGCCGCATCCCTACCGGCGCTGGATCGTCACCCTGGCGCTGGGGCTGATGGCCGCCGGTGTCGCGCTGCTGCTCAACGGCGGACCGGTCGTCGCCGCGGTCGCGGCCGTGACGTCGATGATCATCGACCGGACGTTGCGCACACTGCGTCGCAAGGGCTTGCCGTACCTGTTCCAGCAGATCGTCGGCGCGGGCATCGCCACGCTGATCGGCCTGGTGGCGCTGTGGCTGACCGACCGGTTCGACTGGCCGCCGACTCTGCTGCCGCCGTCGCTGATCGTCGCCTCCGGCATCGTGGTGCTGCTGGCCGGGCTCTCCTTGGTCGGCGCTGCCGAAGACGCCATCGCGGGGTATCCGCTGACCGCGGCTGCCCGAAGTTACGAAGTGGCCCTCTACACCGTGGGCCTGGTCATCGGGATCGCCGCGGTCCTCGAGTTCGGTCAGCGCTTCGGCGTGCCGCTGCGCATCACCGACTCGTCAACGCTGTCGAGTCCCACGACCGTGCAGGTGATCGGCGGCGGTTTCATCGCCGCCGCGTGGGCCTCGGCGTCGTACACCAGGGCCAAGACCATCCTCGTCGTCCTCCCTATCGGCATGCTCTCCGCCGGCACCCTGCTGTTCGCCCGCCAGGTGCTCGAACTGACCCCGGCCATGGCGGCGTTCCTCGCCGCGCTCATGGTCGGTCTGGCCTCCGGCGCGGTGAGTGAACGCATCGGCTCGCCCAACCTGGTGATATCGGTGTGCGGTATCACGCCACTGCTGCCCGGGCTCGCGATCTACAACGCGATGTTCACCATGGTCGAATCCAACGACGTCGTCGGCGGCGCCGGGATGCTCATCGGTGCGCTCGGCGTCGCGCTGGCGCTGGCGGCCGGGGTCACGCTGGGCGAGTTCTTCGCCACCCCGCTGCGTTCGGAGATGGACCGGTGGCAGCGGCGCGTGCAGCGGCGGGCTCGCGGAGCGCGCACCTGACGGCGTGCTTGGTCCGCGGTTCGGCGGCTACGCGCTAGGGTCAGCGTTGATGGCCACTCATCCTGCGCGTGCGCAGTCCGTCCCCCGCTGCGCCGCGGTGGTCGGCGCAGGCCCGGCGGGTCTGTACGCGCTGGCCGCGCTGCTCAAGGGTGACGCTTTCGACCACATCGACGTGTTCGAGGCCGCACCGGCGCCGTACGGCCTGGTCCGCTACGGCGTCGCGCCCGATCACCCGAAGACCCGCAACATCTCCCGCGTGTTGGCGCGTGGCCTGGAGCATGACCAGGTGCGTTTCCTCGGCAACGTCACCGTCGGTGAGGACATCTCCATCGACGACCTTCGCTCGGCCTACGACGTGGTGGTGGTGTCCACGGGCATGCTCGGCGACCGGTCGCTGAACATCCCCGGCGAGGACCTCAGCGGCTCGCTGGGCGCGTCGGAACTCGTGGCCTGGTACACCGGCCACCCCGAGGCGAAACCGATCGAGCTGCCCGCCGACCTGCGCACGGCCACCGTCATCGGTGCGGGCAACGTCGCACTCGACGTCGCCCGCATCCTCACCAAACACCCGTCGTCGCTGCGCCCCACGTCGATGCCCCGGCACGTGGTCGACGCGCTGGAGGCCAACACCCTGACCGATGTGCACATCGTGGCTCGTCGCGGTCCCGCACAGGTCAAGTTCACATCACCGGAGTTGCACGAGATCGGTGACCTCGACGACATCGACCTCGTCGTCGACCCGGCCGATCTGGTCCTGAGCCCCGACGACGAACGAACCATCGCCGAAGACCGCCGGACCCGGGTGCTGGTCGAATTGTTCCGGGAGTGGTCCGAGCGTCCGCTGCGGGGCGCACCACGCCGCATCCATCTGCACTTCTGGCGACGACCGACCGCCATCACCGGAACCCAGCGAGTCCGTGGCATCGAGCTCGTGCGTACACGTGACGACGGCGCGCCGCCGTTGTCGTTGCCCACCGAGTTGGTGATCCGCGCGATCGGCTACCGCGGTCGTGAGGTTCCGGGGCTGCCGTTCGACCCGGACACCGGCACCATTCCATCCAGCGACGGCCGGGTGATCGCCGACGGCGAGGTGATGCCGGGGGTCTACGTCACCGGGTGGCTGCGCCGCGGCCCCACCGGCGTCATCGCCACCAACCGCTCGGATGCGAACGAGGTGGCCGCCAGCGTCTTGGCCGACCTCGACTCCCTGCCGCCCCGGACTGGACCGCACACCGATCTCAGCGAGCTGCTCGCCTCACGCGAGATCCGCGCGATCAGCTGGGACGACTGGCTCCGGCTGGAGGCGCATGAGAAGGCTGAAGGCCAGGCTCACGGGGCCGATCCGATCGTGGTCCACGACTTGAAGACGGTGCTCGAGGTCATCGCCCGCGGCGACGAGTGATCCCGCTCCGCGAGCCGCCGGTGCGGACCCGGGTGTGGTCCCGGTCGCGTTGCCGCCCGTCTCGGTACCGGTCGCGTTTCCCCCGGAGTCGGTCCCTGAATCCGTACCCGAATCCGTCCCGGAGTCCGTGCCCGAATCACCGCCGGAGTCCGTGCCCGAATCCGTCCCGGAGTCCGTGCCCGAATCGCCACCGGAATCGGTCCCCGAATCCGTCCCGGAGTCCGTGCCCGAATCGGTCCCGTCATCAGTGCCCGACTCGTCACCTGAATCGCTACCGGACTCCGACCCCCATTGCGTGCCCGTCTCGTCCCCGGAATCGTCCGTCGGCTCGTCGCTGGGCTCGTCGGTGGGCTCGTCCGGGGTCTCGTCCGTCGGCTCGTCCGTCGGCTCGTCGGGCTGCTCGTCCGTCGGGTCCCCGCTCGGCTCCCTGCCGGAGTAGTCGTCGTCGGAGTAGTCGTCGTTGTCGTACGAGTCGTCGCCGTAGCCGCCCCCCGTATTGCCCTCGGCTTCGATGCCAGCCGGTTCGGGGAACTCCTCCTCCGGCTCACCCTCGAGGGCGCCCTGCATGAACGCCGTCCATGTTTCTCCGGGGTAGCCGCCGCCGCTGAAGTGATCCATCCCGCCGACGCCGTTGAGCGACTCGGTGCCGTCGCCGCGGAAGTAGGTGACCGCCGCGGCCAGTTGCGGGGTGTAACCGCCGAACCACGCCGTCAGGTCCTCGTGCGTTCCGGTCTTGGCGGCGACCGGCCGGTCGAGCTCGGCGGCGGCATACGCGGTGCCGGTCCGGACGGTCTCGGTGAGTGCGTAGGTGACGTCGGCGGTGATGTCCTCCTCGAAGACTCGCTTCGGCGCCACCTCGCGTTCGTAGACCACCGCGCCGTCGGCGTCGGTCACCGTACTGACGGTGTAGGTGTCGGCCCGCATGCCCTGCGCCGCGAGCGTCGCGTAGGAGTTGGCCATGTCCAGCGCCGAGACGCCCATGATGCCCAGGGTCACGCGCGGGTTGGGCTCGAGGCTCGGCGCGTCCTCCGGGACGCCGGCCCGAGTGAGCGCGTCCACCACGGTCTCGGAACCCAACTCCATGGTGAGGTCGACGAACGCGGTGTTGATGGACTTCTCGAGCGAATACTCCAGCGAGACCGCGCTGCCGTAGTCCTGATCGCCCTGGTTGTTCACCGGTGGGCCGAGTTCCGGCGGATCGAACGGTGAATTGCCGTCGAACCGGCTGTTCAGGGAGTAGCCGTTCTCCAGCGCGGCAGCCAGCGTGAACGGCTTGACCACCGATCCGGCCTGCGGGGTGGCGTCGACGGCGTCGTTGTAGCCCTGCTCGACGGCATCCGGCCCGCCGTACAGCGCGGCGACACCGCCGTCGCCCGGTCGTACGGCGGCGATCCCGATGTGCACTCCGTCGGCGTTCTCGGTGGGCCGTTCCTCTCGTACCGCCTCGATCGCGGCGGCCTGAGCTTGCTCGTCGAACGTCGTGGTGACCCGCAGGCCGCCGGTCTCGATCTCGACTTCGTCGTACCCGAGGGCGAGCAGCTCGTCGCGCACCATCTTCAGCAGATAGCCATTGGGTCCCCCGTAGCGGTTCTTCTGCTGCTCAGGCAGGATCTCCGGCAGTTTGGTGGCCTGCGCCGTGGCCCGATCGATGGCTCCGGTCTGGACCATGCCCTCGAGCACGTAGCGGAAGCGCTGCTCGAACCGCTCGGCGTTCTCAGCACCCAACGTGGGGTCGTACCGGGCCGGCGAGCGGAGGATCGCGGCGAGCGCCGCGCTCTGAGCCAGATCGAGATCGGCGACGTCGACGCCGAAGTACGCGCGCGAGGCGGTCTGCACGCCGTACGTGCCGCGTCCGAACCAGATGGTGTTGAGGTAGTCGGCCAGGATTTGATCTTTGTCGACGTCCTGGTCGATCTTCACCGAGATCACCAGCTCGCGCAGCTTGCGCGTGATGGTGCGGTCCTGGGTGAGGTAGTAGTTCTTGACGTACTGCTGCGTGATGGTCGACCCGCCGCCGGCTGAGGCCTCACCGCGCAAGGTGTCGATGGCAGCCCGGGCCATTCCGGTGACGGAGAAGCCGGCGTTCTCGTAGAAGCTGCGGTCCTCCGCGGCGACGGTGGCCTGCTTCAATGTCTCGGGGATCTCGTCGGAGTCGACGACCTCGCGATTCTCGGCGCTGAACCGGCCGAGCTCGGTCTCACCGTCGGCGAAGTAGACGATGGTCGTCTCGGAGGTGGAGAAGTCGTTGGGCTCGGGGACGTCGATCAGTGCGAAGGCCGCGCCGACCCCAGCCACCACCAGTAGGAAGAATCCAAGCGCCGAGAGGCCGACGGTCTTCCAATTGAAGATCCGTCGCCATCCTGTCTTCTTGGGGGGCCTGGCGCGATACTTCGCTGATCGCGCAGGGCCGCCGTCGGCCGGTGTCTCGTCGCTCATACGCCTTCGATCGTAAACTGCGCAGCTTACCCGTCTCGGCCACTAGCGCCGGACATGTGGCCGGATTCACGCTTTGTCATCGTCGTTGAAGACGCCGAACGGGCCGCAGAAGTTCCGTGGCAGACGGCCGGAGCCGGAATCGGTCTCGCGCATTCCGCCGGGGCCTGCAACACCGCCACTGCCCCGCGACCCGCCCGAGCACTGCGTGCGCAGACGCATTCTCCGCCACCCCCGCGAGCGGAGACCTCGACCTGCGCACGCGGTGCTCGCCGGCCCCATATACCCGAATTGCCTACCGGTTGAAACCGGCAGATCCGGATCAATGTGTGTCATTGGGTGGTGGATCATGAGTCGCCCATGGCGTGATAGCGCCGGTGCCGCCTCATGGTCGGCATGGACAGGTGCGCCGCACCCAGCACAACCGGCCGGTGACCTACTTCTCCCCGGCGCGAAGTCCGAGCTGCTCGATGATGGATTCGACAACCTGCTCCGGGGTGTCGGCCACCCCGACGACGATGCCGTTCTCGTCCGGTTCGAGCGGCTCGAGCGTCTCGTATTGCGACTCGAGCAGGGCCGGCGGCATGAAATGACCCTGGCGGCGCTCGACGCGCTGACGGACCAGGGCCGGCTGACCGGCCAGGTGCACGAACAGCACCGTCCCGTCGGCCCCGCGCAACACGTCGCGGTACACGCGGCGCAACGCGGAACAGGTCACGATGGAGGGCAGCCCGCGTGCGGCCTGGCTGGACAACCAGTCCCGCATCGTCTCCAGCCACGGCCATCTGTCGTCGTCGGTCAGCGGCTCGCCGGCGGCCATCTTGTCGACATTGGCCTGCGGGTGGAAGTCGTCGGCCTCGGCGAACGGGCGGTCGAGCCGTTCGGCCAGCAATTCGGCGATGGTCGTCTTCCCGGAACCAGAAACTCCCATCACGACGAGATGTGTCACATCGGGCACCGCAAGTCTCCTGATCGGGCGACGATTCCTGGTCCGCACGGTCCGGCACAGCATCGCACACCGGGTCCGGCGGCAGTACACGTTCGTCACCAGTGTGGCGAAGGTCGCGGCCCGGCCAACGTAGAGTGAAGCACGACCAGGGTCACGACGGTTCTGGTGACGACGACCCCGGCGAAACGGCCGGAGACGGGCCAGGACCACATGCAACCTGCCATCACTTCCAGCACGGCGGAGCCCGCGGCCCTCGTGCCGCCAGCCTCGAGCGCACCCCGCGGACGGCACGTCAGTTCTTATGCCGAGCTCTCCCAGCTGATCCGGGCAGCCGGGCTACTCCGTCGCCGGTACGGTTACTACTGGACCCTGATGCTCACGACCGTGGCTGCTTTCGCCGGCATCTGGGTGGGTTTCGTCCTGCTCGGCGATTCCTGGTACCAACTCCTGCTCGCCGCGGCACTCGCCGTGGTCTTGGCCCAGTTCGGGTTCATCGGCCACGAAGGCGCACATCGCCAGATCTTCGCCTCACACCGCTGGAACGAGTGGACCGCGCGCGTCATCTCCGGCTTGTTCACCGGGCTGAGCTACGGCTGGTGGATGCGCAAGCACAACCGGCATCACGCCAATCCGAACAAGATCGGTGCAGACCCGGACATCGGGCCGGGTGTCGTCGCCTTCACGCCCGGCGTGGTCGAGCAGCGCAGCGGAGTGGCCGGGTGGTTCGCGCGTCGCCAGGGCCGGTTCTTCTTTCCGCTGCTCCTGCTGGAGGGCCTGGCCCTGCACGTCGCCAGCATTCAGACGCTCGTGCGGCGCGAGAAACTGAAGCACCGCTGGGTCGAGGCGGTGTTCATGGCCGTCCGCCTGGGCGGCTACGTCGCCGCGCTGCTCATCGTGCTGCCGCCCGGCAAGGCGGCGGCGTTCTTCGCCATCCAGATGGGCCTGTTCGGCGTGCTCCTGGGCGGGGTGTTCGCACCGAACCACAAGGGCATGCCGATCGTACCGGCCACCATGAAGATCGACTTCTTGCAGCGGCAGGTGCTGATGTCGCGCAACATCGCCGGCGGGTGGTTCACCGACCTCGCGATGGGTGGGCTCAATCTGCAGGTCGAGCACCATCTGTTCCCCAACATGCCCAGGCCGAACCTGCGCCGGGCGCAGCCGATCGTGCGCGAGTTCTGCGAGCGTCACCACATCCCCTACACCGAGACCGGGCTCATCAAGTCGTACAAGATCGTCGTCGACTATCTCAACAACGTCGGCCTCCGAGCTCGGGACCCGTTCCACTGCCCCATCACCGCGCAGTACCGGGTCTGACCGCAGGTCACACCGCTGTGCCGATCCTCTCTCCGGACGCTGAACCGGCACCGGGCAGAATGCCGTGCGACGGTTTCACGAGAGGGCGGACGGCACAGTGACGAAGACGGCTCAACAGTCGGTGTACGCGAAGATCGCCGAGGAGCTCGGCGTACTCGAAGCGCAGGTACGAGCCGCGGTCGAGTTGCTCGACGAGGGCGCGACCGTCCCGTTCATCGCCCGGTACCGCAAGGAGCGCACCGGCGCGTTGGACGACACCCAGCTGCGCACCGTCGAAGAACGCCTGCGCTACCTGCGTGAGCTCGAGGAGCGACGCACCGCGATCCTGGAGTCCATCCGCGAGCAGGGGAAGCTGGACGACACCCTCGAGGCCAGCATCATGGCCGCGGACACCAAGGCGCGCCTGGAAGACATCTACCTGCCGTACAAGCCGAAACGGCGCACGAAGGCCCAGATCGCGCGCGACGCGGGCCTCGAGCCGCTCGCCGATGCGCTGCTGAGCGACCCTTCGCACGATCCGGCCACGTTGGCCGGCCAGTACGTCAACACCGAGGCCGGTGTCGCCGACGCCGCCGCGGCGCTGCAGGGTGCACGCTCGATCCTGGTGGAGCGGTTCGCCGAGGACGCGGACCTGATCGGCGACCTGCGCGAGCGGGTGTGGTCGCGCGGACGGTTGTCTTCCCGTGTCCGCGAAGGCCGCGAGCAGGACGGCGCGAAGTTCGCCGACTATTTCACCTTCTCCGAGCCGCTGACGAAGCTGCCTTCACACCGCGTGCTGGCGATGTTCCGGGGCGAGAAGGAGGAGATTCTCGATCTCACCGTCGAGCCCACCCCGGACGACGAGCAGCCGGACGGTCCCACCGACTACGAAGCCGCGATCGCCGCGCGGTTCGGCATCACCGATCGTGGCCGGCCGGCTGATGGTTGGCTGCGTGACACCGTGCGTTGGGCTTGGCGGACTCGGATCATGGTTCGCCTGGACCTCGACCTGCGCAGCCGCCTGCGCGAGGCCGCCGAGGCCGAAGCCATCCGCGTCTTCGCCGCGAACCTCCGCGATCTGCTTCTCGCCGCGCCGGCCGGCACCCGGGCCACGATGGGCCTCGACCCGGGGTACCGCACCGGGGTGAAGGTCGCCGTCGTCGATCCCACCGGCAAGGTCGTCGCGACGGACACCATCTACCCGCACAAGCCGCAGGGCCGCTGGGCCGACGCGCTGGCGACGTTGGCGCGGCTCGCCGAAGCGCACCGGGTCGAGTTGATCGCCATCGGCAACGGCACCGCATCGCGAGAGACCGACCGCCTGGCAGCCGAGCTGGTCAAGGCCTGCCCGGAGCTCAACCTGACCAAGGTCATGGTCTCCGAGGCCGGCGCGTCGGTGTATTCGGCCTCGGCCTATGCCGCACGTGAACTCCCCGACCTCGACGTCTCGCTGCGGGGCGCGGTCTCCATCGCGCGGCGGCTGCAGGATCCACTGGCCGAGCTGGTGAAGATCGAGCCGCGGTCGATCGGTGTCGGTCAGTATCAGCACGACCTCCCCGAGTTCGCACTGTCGCGCTCGCTGGACGCCGTGGTCGAGGACTGCGTCAACGCCGTCGGCGTCGACCTGAACACCGCCTCGCCGCCGCTGCTGACCCGCGTGTCGGGTATCGGCTCCGGGCTGGCGGAGTCGATCGTGCAGCACCGCGAGACGAACGGACCGTTCCGCTCGCGCACGGCGTTGAAGGATGTTCCCCGGCTCGGGCCGAAGGCCTTCGAACAATGCGCCGGGTTCCTGCGTATCCGCGACGGTGACGACCCCCTGGACGCCTCCAGTGTGCATCCCGAGGCGTATCCGCTCGTCCGCCGCATCGTCGACTCCGCCGGCGGCGACCTCGCCAGTGTGCTGGGCCGGCCGCAGGCGCTGCGCGGGCTGCGCCCGGCCGACTTCGTCGACGACACCTTCGGCCTGCCCACGGTCTCCGACGTGCTGGCCGAGCTCGGCAAGCCGGGCCGTGACCCGCGGCCGACGTTCACCACAGCGACCTTCAGCGACGGCGTAGAAAAGATCAGCGACCTGGTTCCCGGCATGCGCCTGGAAGGCGTCGTCACCAACGTGGCGGCCTTCGGCGCCTTCGTCGACATCGGCGTCCACCAGGACGGTCTGGTGCACGTGTCCGCGATGTCGCACGAGTTCGTCAAGGACCCGCACGACGTCGTCAAGTCCGGTGACGTCGTGCGGGTGAAGGTCCTCGAGGTCGACGTGGAGCGTCAACGCATCGCACTCACCCTGCGGTTGGACGACGAGGTCGGCGCCGGGCGAACCGGTGGCCGCGCTCCCGGGGGCCAGGGCGGTGCCCGCAACGGCGGGCGCAACCGCCCGGACGGCAAACAGGCTCGCTCTGGTGAGCGGTCGAGGCGCGGTGGCGGTTCGGGTGGCGGTTCGGCTGGCCGCGCGGGTGGATCGGCGCCCAGCGGCGCCATCGCCGACGCGTTTCGCCGGGCCGGCTACCCGGAGCCGGGACGCTGACCGCGAGCGTCGGGCTGTTCGCACCGGCTGGCCGGACTCAGGAGCGGGTGCCGAAGTCGGGCTCGTGGGCCTTCACCCAGAAGACGTCGTCGCCGGGTTCGTATTTCACGATCAACGCGGTGCTTCCGGTGCTGAGGTCGTCCCCGCCGGTCTGACGGACCTCGATGAGGGTCGGCGCGCCGTCGCCGGTGGCCAGCTCCGCGACCCCGAAGTCGGCGCCGACGTCCACGCTGCGGACGATGCACAGCCCGCCCACCAGGTCGGCAGGGGCGGGCGGATGGTCGGCGACGGAGCTTCGCACCGCATACGCCAACACCGCGGTGACCAGCCACGCCGCCAACACGGCTGCGGCGACCGCGCCCAGCGTCAACCCCACGCCGGCCGCGCCAGCGTTCGGGGCCAGCACCAGCATCACGGCGACGCAGACCAACCAGGCCACCACGATCATCACCGATGCGGCGACATTGACCGGCAGCCCCCGGAGGCCGACGGCCGTGACGAGACGCGGCGGACGGTCCTGGGCACCGTCGTCGAACCCGGTTCCGCCGATGATCACCAGCAGCCAGTAGACGACCACCACCATCAGCAGAAAGCCGAAAAGAACAGCCGGGAAAGAGACCGCGACATCGAGGAATTCATTGAATACCATCGGCCCGCCCTCCCACGCCGGTTGCAACGGTTCATCCCGTCGTCGTCATTCCGGACGCCCCGGACCGTGCGACTATACCGACGGCCGGGACGCCTTGACGAGTCGCATGACTGATCGACAAGAATCTACTCACATCCGTGCGAATCGATGGCATCATGGGCGTTCGACGCCGAGCCGGACAGGGAGATCAGCCCATGAGCCATCGCATACGCGCCGCCGTCGCCGGTTTGTTCACCACCTGTGTCGCCGCCACCGTCGTCGGTTTCACGCCGACCGCGGTCGCTGAGCAGCGGGCCCCGGCCGACGTCGAATCAGGACAGGTCACCATCGCGCAAGGGCTGGGTTTCGACGCCTGTACGGCGCAGCCGGTGAGCGCTTTGCAAGCCTGGTGGGGCACGTCACCGTACGAAACCGTCAACGTCTATTTCGGCGGCATCAATCGAGGCTGCAACCAGCCCAACCTGAGCCCGAACTGGGTCCGACAGGTCACCGACATCGGCTGGTACTTGCTGCCGACCTACATGGGTCATCAGCCGATCTGCATGCTCGGCGAGAAGGAGCATCGCTACACCGCCGACAACGCCACCGCGATCGGCACCGCCGACGCCGAGGATGCGCTGGCGCAAGCCGAATACCTCGGCCTGCTGCCGGGCAGTGCCTTGTACGCCGACGTCGAGCACTACGACAACAGCGACTCGTCCTGCGTGACCGCGGTTCGCCGCTACGTCTCGGCGTGGACCGAGACGCTGCAGGCCGCCGGCTATCTCGCTGGTGTCTACGTGCACCAGAACTCCGGGCTGCCGGACCTGTCCGCCGTGTACGACTCACCGGACTACGCCCGCCCCGACGCGGTGTGGATGGCTCGCTGGGACGACGACCCCTCGCTGACCGGCTGGCCGACCGCGCCCGATGACCAGTGGTCCGATCACCAGCGCGCCAAGCAGTACATCGGTCCCCACACCGAGACGTGGGGCGGAGTCTCGATCAACATCGACAGCGACTCGCTCGACGCTCCAGTCGCGACCGTCGGCTGAGCACGTGGCCGCTCACCACTGTTTCCACTCGCTGCGCGTGTACTCCAGGATCACCGGGTCGAGCATGGTCGACACCTCGGCGTCGGTGACCACCTTGTCCGGCGGGATCACCGCGGCCGCTTCGAGCACGTCCGCCGACAGATAGCGCAGGTCCGGCGCGTCGTCGGGCAAGCGCAGCGGCGGGACCCTGCCCTCGGGGTCGGCGAGCACGAAGCCCCAGTCACCGAAGCTGGGTACCGAGACCATGTACGGGCGTGCGCCGAACCCCGCGGCCTCGACCGTCTCGCGCACCGAGGCGAACGATCGCGGCGCGAAGAACGGCGAACCCGCCTGCACGACCATGCGGCCGCCGTCGGCCACCAGGTCGTGCACCATGCCGTAGAACTCCAGCGAGTACAGCTTCGACGTGGCGGTCGAATCGGGGTCGGGCATGTCGATCACCACGACGTCGTAGGGCTGCGCGTCAGCGTTCACCTGGTCGCGGACCCACCCGAAGGCGTCGGCTGCGACGGCGTCGACCCGCTCGTCGGCGAAGGCGTCACCGTTCAGCTCGCGCACGCTGTCGTGGTGCCGAGCCAGGTCGAGTACGGCCGGGTCCAGTTCGACCAGGGTGATGTCGCGGGCGCCGTCGTAGCGCAGGATCTCTCGCAGGGCCAGGCCGTCCCCGCCACCGAGCACCAGGACGCGCTCGTGCCGCCCGGCCATCGCGGGGTGGACGAGCGACTCGTGGTAGCGGTACTCGTCTTGCGAGGCGAACTGCAAGTCGCCGTTCAGGAACAACCGGACGTCGTCGGCGCCGCCGATCCGATGCCGCTCGGTCAGGATGATCTCCTGATACTCCGTTCGCTCGGCATAGGCGATCGGGTCACGGAACAACTGTTGGCGCGAATCGACCTCGATGGCGTCGGCGCGCCACCACACGACGCTCAGCACGACGGCCACCGCGACGACCAGGGTCCCGATCCCGACCCACGACACCCGCGACAACGACCGCTTGAACAGCCACATCACCACGACGGTGCCGGCCACCAGATTGAGCACACCGGTCGCGATGGTCCCCTTGACCAGCCCCAGCGCCGGCAGCAGCAGGAACGGGAACGCCAGCCCACCGAGCAGCGCCCCCAGGTAGTCCGCGGCGAACATGTCGGCCACCGCGGACCCAGCCTCCTGCGCCCGGATCCGCTGCAGCAACGTCATCAGCAGTGGGATCTCGGCGCCGATCAGCACCCCGATCAGCGCCGCGAGGACGATCATCATCGGCGTGTACGCGTCGGTGACGGCGAAGGACCGGTACAACACCAGGACCGCACAGCCGCCAACGAGCGCCAGCAGCGCCTCCACCGCCACGAACGCCACCGCCGGGAACCGCTGCAGCGGCTTGGCGAACAGCGAGCCCATGCCCATCGCGAACACCATCACCGAGACGACGATGGACGCCTGGACGACGGTGTCGCCGATCAGGTAGCTGCCCAGGGCGATGAGCGCGAGCTCGTAGACCAGTCCGCAGGCGGCGCACACCAGGGCGGCGCCGAGGATCACCACCCGGGCGGGTCGCGACCAGCTGTCGCGGGGCACCTCGCCCGACGCGGGCTTCTCCTGGTAGGTGGTCGATGTGCTCAGTGGTGCTTCTCCGGTCAGTGATCCGGCCTCAGACGATGGCCAAGGCGATGATGCCCGAGACGACGATGCGCAGCGTGCCGATGACCCAGCTGGCTGGTTGCGGTTCGATGTGGACGAGGTCGTGCCGGAGGTTCCTGGGTGTCAGCAGGTCGACCACCACGAACACGACGGTACTGACGACGAGGCCGACAACGCTGTACACGATGGTCGTCACCAGGCCCTTGGCGAAGTCGTCGGCGCTGGCGTAGATGGCCGCGATCACGATGATTCCCTGCGCGACGAAACCGGTGGCGACCAGCACGGCGGCGTTGTAGTTGCGCTCCACCCAGACCAGGTCGCGCAGCTTGCCGGGCGTCAGGAGGTCCACCAGGATGAAGCCGAGCAGCATCATCACCAAGCCGACGCCGCAGTAGGCGAGGACGATGCCCGCCTCCTCCAGCAGATCGCCGGCGTCCAGGTCGCCCTCGACCCCCAGTGCCATGAGCATGTGCCGTGGTCCTCTCGCTACGTCGGTGTCGCCGACCGTCGCCGGGCCGGCCGGGTGTTCACTTGCCGCCGAATCCTGATCCGCCGCCGGAGAAGGCGTTGCGGTAGCTGCCGCCGAACGTTCCCCAGATCGGGATGATGGCCGGGCCCCAGCGGTCGTAGCCGTCGCGGGCGTCGGTGACCTCGATGGCGGAGCCCGAGCCGTTCTGCTCCTCCTCGATGTGCACCATCACGTCCTCGTAGCCGAGGTAGCGACCGGTCGTGTCCTGGTGATCACGCCCCGGCGCGGCAGCCGCTTGGATGTCCTCGGCGATCTTGTCGACCGAGTCGTCGGATCGGAACGCCGCATAGGGGCCGTTGTCGGAGACCCGCTCGTAGTTCTCCGAGACGTAGTCGCGCACCTGCTCCCCCGCGGTGCTGCATCCGGTGAGCGCCAGGAGCGCGGCGACGGCTGTTGCCGCCACGACGGCACGGCTCCGGCCCGGGCGCCTCATCAGACCACCTCCGTGCTGGTCGACACGACCTGTCCGCTGTTCGGGTACACATGCCACGTCCGCCACCCCACGCCGCGGCCGGTCACGGCCGCCAAGGCGGTCAGCGCGTCCGGCGCGGCCGGGAACGACGCGACGACCGTGGGTGCCGTCGCCTGCCCCTCCGCCATCGCGCGCAGCTCGTCAGCGCGAGCGCTGACCTCGGCCGCACTCACCTGGTCGACGGTGGCCCGGAACCGGTAGCGGCGCCCGGCGACACGACGGTCGACGGCGTCCGGCAGGTACGGGCGGTGGCCGGGCAGGCAAGCGACCGTCTCGACGACGTCGCCGTCCCGGCCACGCAACACGACCTGGTGCGAGGCCCCCAGCACGCGCAGTTCCAGCGTGCCGCCGAGCGTCGTGGCGCGGCCCAGGGTGAGGGCAGGCAGAACCGGATGGTCGAGCGTCCACACGAGGTCGGCGGCCCTGGTGTCGACGTAGGGCACGTCCAGGGTGGCAAGCACGCGCCCGATCAGCCTCCCGACCCGTCGCTTCCGGGGTACACCGTGAGGCTTCCGGCGGGCAGGCGCTCTCCCAGGCCGGCCTCCCATTCGCCGCCGTCGAACCGCTCGAACGACAGATAGCGACCACCGGGGCCCTCGAAGTCGGCGTACTCGACCCGGCCGCTGGAGCCGAGCCCCGTCGTCCCTTCCGAGGCGAATGTCGCCGTACCGGATTCGTCGCGGCGGTACTCGACACCGTCGTGGGTCAGCACCTCGGCGTCGGGCCGCAGGTCGGTCCGCTTGAGCTCGGTCCAGATGACGACCTCGAGGTCAGGGTCCTCCTCGACGGACAACCAACGGCGGGTACCGGCAGCGCCAGTCATGTCGGCCATGTCATCCATACCATCGAGGAAATGCTCGCTCCACCGGTAGCCGCCTTCTCGGAGCCGCAGCGAACCCCGGACGAACAGTCGCTGGCCGAGCAGATCGACCATGTCCCCCGCCTTGAGCGTGCGCGGATCGCCGAGGGTGCTGTCGCTGGGATCGAACGGATCTCGCGGGATGCGCACGGGCTCCGGTGCGGCCTCGGTCCGGGCGCGCCGCGCGCGGAGGAACATGATGATCGCAACGGCCACTGCCACCACGACGAGCACGATCACGAGATCCACGACTCGCCGGCCCCCAGACGTCGAACTGTTGATGTGCGCTCGGGCCCGGCCACCCTACACATCGGCGGGCCAACACCATGAAAGCGCCCCGAAACGCCTGGCGGACTGCGATCGTAGATGGGGCCGTTCGCCGCGGTTCACAGGTCGTCCGGCCCTGGGCTGGCGTCCGCGGTGCGCGGACCATGGACCCGACAGCCAGGGGGCTGACCATGAAGAACCGGCGTGGCACGACCGCGGCACTGGTTGCGGCGGTGATCGGTGTGCTCGCCGTGGCGACCACCTGGGCACCGGCAGCCGCCGCCCCAGCGACACCGGTCGACCACCCGTCCGGGTCGTCGGCCACGGTGGCGCGCGGGCCCGCGTTCGACACCTGCACCGCACCGTCCATCGGACAGTTGAGCGCGTGGCGGGCTTCGCCGTATCGCCACGTGAACATCTATTTCGGCGGCAACAATCGCGGCTGTGCCCAGCCGAACCTGACCGCCGCGTGGGTCCGCGAGGCGAGCGCGCTCGGCTACCAGCTGATTCCGACCTATTTCGGCCGCCAACCGTCCTGCATGCTCGGCAACAAGCCGCACCGCTACACCGCGGCGAACGCGGCGACCTACGGCGCGCGAGAAGCGCGCGACGCGCTCGCGAAGGCCCGCTCCCTGGGGCTGCGGCCAGGCAGTGCCTTGTACGCCGACGTCGAGCATTACGACCGGAGCAACAGTTCCTGTGTCACCGCGGTGCGCCGCTACGTCTCGGCGTGGACGACGACGCTGCACGCCGGCGGCTACCTGGCCGGTGTCTACGTCCACCAGGATTCCGGGCTACGCGACCTGTCGGCCTCGTACGACTCCAGCACGTTCGCGCGCCCGGACGCGGTGTGGATGGCCCGCTGGGACGGCGTCGCCTCGTTGCGAGACTGGCCGCAGGTGCCGAACGCCCGGTGGTCCTACCACCAGCGGGCCAAGCAGTACCGCGGTGATCATGACGAGACCTGGGGCGGGGTCACACTCAACATCGACAACGACCTGTTCAACGCTCCGGTGGCCACGGTGTCTCAGCCGTATCGCGTGACCAGCTCGACGGCGCTGAACGCCCGCACCGGCCCCGGCCCCAATTACCCGGTGGTGCGCAGCCACGCACCGGGGAGCACGCTGCCGGTGCTGTGCCAGGGACACGGCACGAAGGTGGGCACCACCGCCGTGTGGGACCGGCTGTCCAACGGCACCTGGGTGAGCGATTTCCACCTGGCGACACCGTCGAACACGACCTTCTCGGCCAGTCTGCCGCGGTGCACCTATCCCGGCCAAGTCACCAGTACGTCGCCGGTGAAGATCCGGTCCGGCCCCGGGGCCAGCTACGCCGAGCGCGGTGTGCTGCGTCCGGGCGCGCTGGCCTACGTCATCTGCCAGAAGACCGGTTCTCGAGTCGGCACCTCCCGGGTCTGGAACCGGATCGGCAGCGGCGAGTGGGTCAGCGACTACTACGTCGCCAATCGGTCGAACACATCGTGGAGCGCACCCGTGCCGCGTTGCCCGTGATGACCGCAGCCATGGCGAGCGCCCGCTTGGCACGGTGAATGGATCACCTGGCCCGCTGAATGGTCGCGATCCGCCCGAAATGCCGGAAGTGTGGAGCCGTTCACCGCGCCAAGCACGTCGCCGGCCGGCCGGACAGTTACGAGCCCGGCAGTGCGATAACGTGCTGATGCAGTGAACGCGGGATGCGGAGGGGAACGTTGGCACGGCTGCGAGAGATCGTCATCGATGCGGCGCACGCGGCGCCGCTCGCACGGTTCTGGGCGGCCGCTTTGGACGGCTATCAGGTGCGCGCGTATGACGATGCCGAGATCGCCAGGCTGGCGGAGCTCGGGCACACCCCCGACACCGACCCGACGGTGGCTGTCGACGGGCCGGGCCCGACGATCTTCGTTCAGCAGGTGCCCGAACCCAAAGTCACGAAGAATCGCGTCCACGTCGATCTCGAAACCGGCGACCGCCCCGCCGAGGTGCAGCGGCTCACTGCGCTGGGTGCCTCGCTCCTCGACTCGTACGATGACTGGACCGTCATGCTCGACCCGGAAGGTAACGAGTTCTGCGTGAGCGATCGAGGCTGAGCCACCTCGCTGGCGCTCACCACACGACGTCGCCCTTCAACACCGCCATGATCAACATGTCGTAACGCTGCCCCTCCCACATCAGGGCCTCGCGTTCGCGCCCCTCGAGAACGAATCCGCACTTCTGGTAGGCCCGCATGGCGTGCTCGTTGAAGTCGAACACCTCGAGCCTGACGCGGTGCAGCCCGATGACGTCGAACGCGTAGGCCAGCATCAGCCGGATCGCTTCCGGTCCGTGACCCTGACCGCGGTAGTCCTCGACGAGGTCGACGCGGAATCCGCCGGACTCGTTGTGAACGTCGATACCGTTGAGCGCCATCCCACCGGCGTAGGTTCCCGTGGCGATGTCCTCGATGGCGAAATCAAGCCGGTCGTCTTGTTCGTCGCGGCTCGCGCAGAACCGTTCGATCTGGTCGAACGTGAAGGTGGTGTGGGTTCCGGTCAGCCGCCGAGACACGGGGTCTTGTAAAGATTGGTACACGTCGCGTGCGTGCCGGGCCTGCAGGGGTACGAGCCGGATGCGCTCGCCGGTCAAAGTCGGAGTGGTGGCCAGTGCCGAATGGTCGATCATGTGCGTCATCGTTTCGACCCGCGCGCCGGCGCGGCAATGGGTTTTAGCCGCCGGGGACGGCGCGAAGACGCTGAAAGCCCCTCGGAGTAAGGGTCCGAGGGGCTTTCGCGATGGGCCGGACCTCACGGCGGCTGGGTTGAACCCGACCCCCGTGCCGACGCCTCCGACGGACGCCTGCGACGCACGACCTGGACGTTCCTGTCGTACGCGTTCCGGCCTGCCGCTCGGCTCCGCGCGAGCTCCTGTGCGTCGGACACAGTCCACCGGGGTGGGCCCGGTGCGAGCCCGCCGTTTTCCGGGCGGCACGTCCCCGCTCCTTCGGAGCCCTCGGGTCACCCCGGAGCCGGACTCCGAATCCGTCGAGGACGATGCTGACGTTTCTAGTGCCGTGCCGCCACATCAGCAAGAGGTTCGAAGACACAGAATCCGGCCGATGCGTTGCCCACAGGAGTGTCCACAGGTTCGTGAGCGTCAGACTCCCTTCGCCCACAGGCCTGTGCATGAAATCTGTGGATGACCAAAGCCGCAGAGACGCCGGCTACCGGCGGTTCAAGACACGGGTGACCGCCGCCACCACCGTGGTGGCGAGCACGGCTCCGGCGAAGACCAGGCCGTAAGCCATCCACAGGTCGGCGCCTTTGGGGTCCCAGGCAGCGTCCTGGCCGAGACTGAGCAGCGGGATGAGTAGATCGAGGGTGTAGCCGAACGGGTTGAACGTGGGATGCACGTCAGTTTCCACCGGTTCGATGTCCTGGCCCGAGAAGTACGCGGTACCCAGGGCGAGCAGGCCGACGAACCAGACGGCTGCCAGCCCCGGCCGGTACCCGTAGCCGACCGTCACGTCCTGGGCGTAGCCCCAGAGCTTCATGAGCAGCTGGCCGAACGACGACGTGCCGAGCAGGTCGCGCCGGTGCCGCTGCCGCGCGAGCAGCACGGTGCGCGAGGCGGCGTCGTTGCCGGCGCGGCTGTAGTGCGCGGCCAGCTGCTCGTAGATCTGGTGCTGGTATCCGGTCAGGTCGCGGCGTAGCCAGGCCAGGGCGGTCGTGACGTCCGCATCGCCGGGGTCGTCGAAGGTCAACCCGGACAGCATGACGTTGGTGGTGTCGTCCGGGTCGAGGACGAGCGTGCGCACCGCGGCGTCGCGGAGGTCGACAGCGCTCTCGCCGGACGGCAACTCCACCGTCCCCGCCTGCATCTGCGACAGGTCGACGATCACGAGACGTCCGGGCTGCGCCGCCGGGGCGATGTCCATGCCGTTCATCAGCACCCGGCGAGACACCTGCGCCTGGTGCAGGCTGATGAGCGGTTTCTCCTCCTCGACCGGCCCGGCCGGGCCTGGCTCGGCCATGCCTTCACTGATCGAGACTCGCTCCCACCAGATCTCGCCCAGCCGAGCCCGGTCGAAGCGCACGTCGCCGACGACGTCCAACGTGGCGCCGCCGTCGTCGCTGTACAACGTGCCGAACTCCACGGCGCCGTCGACGGTGAGGTCCGGGGCGTACAACGCCGTCCGCCCGGGATTGGTCAGCGAACCCGGACCCCGGAAGATCAGCCGGCCGGCCAGGGTCGCCTCGGCGAAAGTCAGCTGCCCGACGAGGTTGAGCCGGCGGCACTCGACGTTGCCCTCCACCCGAATGCCAGCGGCGGTGACGACGTGGTCGATCGAGGCCTGCCGGTCCTGCGTGGAGCCGACCTCGCCGGTCAGGCCTGCCAGTTGCACCGCGAGACCGACTTCGGCCCGTCGCAGGACCAGGGTTCCGGCCAGGTCGGCCTCGCGCACGATGAGCGCGCCGGCCACCGAGGCGTGCGCGGCGTCGATGGCGATGCGCCCGGCGTGCCGGTAGCGGCCCCCGTCGATCAGCAGGTCTCCACCCAGCCGACACCGGGACAACACCACCGCGCCGTCGACGTCGAGGCCGGTGAGCCGGAGCACCCCGGCCGTCAGATCCGCCGCCAACAGCGCTGCGCTGCCGTGGGCCTCGATGGTCGCATGCCGGATGCTCGCCCCGGCGGAGAACGACGAACCGCTCAGACGCAGCGCGCCCCGGAACACGCCGTGGTCGACCAACAACTCGTCGGACGTGGTCTGCATAGCGCTGAAGACGATCGGACCGTCCGCCGACCCCACGCCGGTGCCGGCGAGCATCGAGTTGCCCAGGACGATGCGCCGTCGCACATGGGCCTGGTCGAACGAGACCAAGCCGAAGATCTCCGCCCGCTCGAGCGAGATCTTCCCGCCGACTTGGACCCCAGTACCGTCGAGCACCCGATGGCCGGTGCGCCGCAACACCGCGCCGTCGAAGATCAGGTCGCCGCCGACGGAGCCGTCGCGTAGTACCACCCGGCCGTCAGCCCAGAACGAGCCGAGATCGGAGGAGTACGGGTCGTCCCCGATGACGAAGTCGCCGCGGACTTCGATGCGCGAGGCGATCAACGCGTTGGCATCCGGGTTGTACAGCTGTGCGCCGGTGAGGACGACGCTGTCGGCGACCGCGGCGGTCAATCGCACGGCGCCGTCGCACACGAGTCCGCGGGCGGTGAACCGGCCGTCCACCCGCAGCCCGATGGCGTCGACGCCGATCCCAGGGACCTCGATGTACGCCCCGCGCAGCAGGACGTCGCTGCGAATGCGCGCCTGGAACAGGCGCAGCACGCCCTGCATCCGGGCGCCGTCCATGACCAGGCTCTTGCCGATGTC
The DNA here is from genome assembly GCF_027324685.1 of Haloactinopolyspora sp. NCBI lineage: Bacteria > Bacillati > Actinomycetota > Actinomycetes > Jiangellales > Jiangellaceae > Haloactinopolyspora > Haloactinopolyspora sp. Next base: position 10,360 of record NZ_DAHVSH010000168.1, on the reverse strand, counting down.
CACATGCGTGAGGTCGACATCGCCCCGGCACCAGAACCGCCGGCCGAGTACGAATCGTTCGCCGACCACGGCCCGCGACGCCGCGAGTGCCCGGCGCCCGCCGTCGAGCGCCGCAGCGTCGAGGAAGACCCCCGCGCCGACCCGGATGCCCTTGACGTTCACCGCGCCTTCGGTCCGCAGCCGTTCGAGGTTGAGATCACGCCGTACGGTCGCCGACTGGAAGCTGAGCGCCCAGGAGTCGTCCGGATTGCTCACGTGCGCGGCGACCGCTCGGATGGAGGTCGCTTCGACCTCGTCGAAGACGACCCGCCCGACCAGTGTGGCGCGGTCGGCGACCAGTGAACCGACCGCGGCGCCGATGCCCACGATGGCGTAACCACCGGGATTGCTGATCTCCAGGCCGCGCAGCGCCAACGTGTCACGCACGACGCCGCGGTTGATCAGTAGCCGGCCGAGCATCCGGGCGCCGTGCTCGGCCTCGATGCGATCGGCTTCGATGTCGCCGGCGCGCAGCGCGTCACCGCCGGGGTTGGCCAGCACGGCACCGTCGAACGTCACGCGCCCGGCGATCGTGGCGTGGCCGAGGTCGACCGCGCCGCTGCAGCGCAAGCCGACCCCGTCGAGCCCGCCGGCGACCATGCGCTGGGCGTCCAACGCCACGCCGTCGCGATGGCGCAGGACCGCGTCGGTGAGATCCACCCGGCCGGCGATCGATGCTCCAGAGAGCTTGACCGGCCCGCGAGCACGTACACCGACGAGGCCGAGACCACCGTCGACGCGAAGGCGCTCGGTGTTGATCGCCGGCCCGCCGTCGGTGAACAGCCGGGCGCGGTCGAGCAGAAGGTCGCCGCCTACGGTCAGATTTCGAGCGTGAAACAGCGTCGCGATGCCGGCGAACCGGGTGTCTTCGAACGACGCGGACCGGTTGACGTGGGTGTCGACCATCGTGACCGAGTCCACGAGACATTCGCGGACCGAGACCGAACTCTCGACGTCGACCGATTCGGTCCGCAGATCGGGGACGCGGCACCGGACGAGCTCGACCCCGGCCGCGGTGAGCTCGGCGAGCTGCACGACGTCGTCGATCCAGCACAGATCCAGGCGCAGCGGGCGGACGAGGCGGCCGTAGCGCAGCCGCAACCCGCCTGCGATCCGCACGCCGGTGAGCTGCACGGCCCCGACGTGACCGGACTCGTTCGACTCGCGCAGGAGCTCGTCGATGACCTTCGCCCGCACCGTCCGGGAGGCGTCCCACGCCTGCGCGGACTCGGCCGCGCGGGGGTCGATGTCTCGCCCCAGGTCAGCTTCGACGCCGCGCGACACGGCCTCACGCAGCGCCGATTCGGCGCGGCTGGACCGATCGCGCACGCTGCCTCCCGGTGCGGCGGACTCGTCAGTACAGTCGGCCGGGGCGTCCCCCGGCCGACTGTGTCGATCAATGTACCTGGCCGCACATTGCGGGCATTCGCGTGCCCATGGCGCCGACCGGGATCAGAGTGCCCAACCGCCCGTGTCGGTCCATGACGGTCAGCGGTCGGTGCGATAGAAACCACGGTGGCCCCTCGGGGTAAGGGTCCGAGGGGCCGGTACCACCGTCAGAGCTCGCCCGACGGCACCTCGCCGGCGGTGAGCGTCAAGACGTCGCCGTCGGCGTTGGTCATGGTGAGGGAGTCGCCGGAGACCTCCGCGGTGACCTCGCCGCGCAGGACGCTCAGCATCGCCGTGTCGATCTCGCCGAGTTCGCCCGAACATCCCTTCTTCGTCGCCAGCAGCGGTTCGAACGTCACGACACCCTCGCCGACCTCCGCCGATCCGCCGAAGCCGTTGCAGCCGGTGCTGCCGGTGACTTCGCCGGCGTCGTTGATCTGCAGCCAGGCCGACGGGCCGTCGTCCGCGGACTGCAGCGACACGTCGGCGGTGGCCACCTCCTTGAGGATCCACTTCGTGCTGACGATCGACGCGGGCTCCGCGGTGGTCTCGGACTCGGACGTGCCGGAACCGTCCTCCGGTACCGCGGTGGTGCCGTCGTCGCTGCCGTTGCTGCCGCAGGCGGCAAGCAGCGCGATGCCCGCCACGGCACTGAAGATTCGAAGTCGTCGCATACCGATGCGACGCGCCGCGGCGATGATCCGTTCCCCTCCTCGGGCACAAAGTTCCCGACCAGGCGTGTCGGGCCGTGCACCGCGGGCCGGATCACGAAGACCGAGGTTGCGAAAAGTTACTCACTGGTAGCAAGATGTGGGTTACTCACTGGTAGCCACGCCGACCGCGCCGCACGGAGGAGCCACATGGGCCACTACAAGTCCAACCTTCGCGATATCGAATTCACGCTGTTCGACCTGCTCGGCACCGGTGAGTTGCTCGGGCAGGGGCGCTATGCGGACGTCGACGTCGACACCGCGCGAAGCATCCTGGCCGAGATCGACCGGATGAGCCGCGACGAGCTCGCCGCGTCCTACACCGACTCCGACCGGCAGCCGCCCGTCTACGACCCGCAGCAACGCACCGTCACGATTCCGGAGTCGTTCAAGAAGAGCTTTCGTACCCTCATGGACTCCGAGATCTGGCGGTTCGGGCTGCCCGAGGAGCTCGGCGGCACCCCGCTGCCGCATGCGTTGCACTGGGCGGGCGCGGAACTCGTTCTCGGCGCGAACGCCGCAGCGTGGATGTACGCGTCCGGCCCGGCCTTCGCCAGCGTCATCTGGAACAACGGCACCGACGAGCACAAGCGCATCGCCGAGATCATGATCGAACGTCGCTGGGCGGCGACCATGGTCCTCACCGAACCCGACGCCGGCTCGGACGTCGGCGCGGGCCGCACGCGGGCCTATCCCCAAGCAGACGGCACCTGGCACCTCGAAGGCGTCAAGAGGTTCATCACCTCCGGCGAGCACGACATGGCCGAGAACATCATCCACCTCGTCCTGGCCCGGCCGGTCGGGGTCGAAGGTGCCGGTGGCCCCGGCACCAAGGGGTTGTCTTTGTTCGTCGTCCCGAAGTACCGCTTCGACCTGTCGACCGGTGAGCTCGGTGAGCGCAACGGCGTCTACGCCACCAACCTCGAGCAGAAGATGGGCCTGAAGGTCTCCTCGACTTGCGAACTGACCTTCGGCGACGGCGAACCCGCGGTCGGCTACCTGCTCGGCGACGTTCACCACGGCATCGCGCAGATGTTCCAGGTCATCGAGTACGCCCGCATGATGGTCGGAACCAAGGCGATCGCCACGTTGTCCACCGGCTACCTCAACGCACTCGAGTACGCCAAGGAGCGCGTCCAGGGCGCCGACCTGGTCAACGCCGCGGACAAGACGGCACCGAGGGTGACCATCACGCACCATCCCGACGTCCGCCGATCCCTGATGACGCAGAAGGCTTACGCCGAGGGCATGCGTGCGCTGGTGCTGTACACCGCGTCGATGCAGGACCGGGTGTCCCAGGCTGCCGCCAACGGCGAGACCGACGAACTCGCCGAGAGCGTGAACGACCTCTTGCTGCCCATCGTCAAGGGGTACGGCTCGGAACGCTCCTGGACGCTGCTGGGCTCGGAGTCGCTACAGACCCTCGGCGGCTCGGGCTTCTTGCAGGACTATCCGCTCGAGCAGTACGTCCGCGACGCGAAGATCGACACCTTGTACGAGGGCACCACCGCGATCCAGGGCCAAGACCTGTTCTTCCGCAAGATCGTCCGCAACCGCGGCCAGGCGATCGGCTGGCTGGCCCAGCAGATCCAGAACACCATCGCCGAAGAGGCCGGCGGCGGCCGGCTCAAGGTCGAGCGAGAACTGCTGGCCACCGCGCTCGGCGACGTGCAGGGCATGCTGACCGCCATGATCAGCTTCGCCACCGCCGCCGATCCGGCCAGCGACGGTGGTGACCCCCGCAACGTCTACAAGGTGGGCCAGAACACCACCAGGTTCCTGCTGGCCACCGGCGACCTCGTGGTGGCGTGGCTGCTCGTCCGACAGGCGAGCATCGCGCTGGCGAAGCTCGACGGCGACGTCTCCGCCGCCGACACTGCCTTCTACGAGGGCAAGGTCGCCGCCGCGCAGTTCTTCGCCCGGCAGGTGCTGCCGCTGCTCGGTGCTCAGCGCGCGATGGTCGAGGCGACGGACAACGCGCTCATGGATCTCGACGAAGCTGCGTTCTGAGCAGGCTCAGCCGACCGGGCGGCGGCGCGGTGCACCGTCGCGACGCCGCCGGTTACCCGGCCGGGCGCCGTTGTTGCGGCGAGCGGGTCCACGAGGCGGCTCGCGCCGTGCCATCGCGGGCGCTTCGGACAAGGCCGAGGCCGTGATGGGCTCACCGGCGACCGAGCGAGCGTCGACGTTCTTCGCCTCCACGCCCGCCCGGCGGAACAGCTCGCCGAGATGCCGGGCTTGCCCATGAGTCGCCATCGTGACCACGGCGCCCGACGCGCCCGCGCGGGCGGTCCGACCGGATCGGTGCAGGTAGGCCTTGGGTTCACCGGCCGGGTCGAAATGCACGACCAGCCCGACGCCGTCGATGTGAATTCCGCGCGCGGCGACGTCAGTGGCCACCACGACCTGGGCGCGCCCGGACCGGAACCGGTCGAGGTTGCGCTCGCGAACCCGCTGCGAGAGGTCACCGTGCAGGTCGACAGCCGGCACCCCGGCGCCTTCGAGGTCTTCGGCCAGGCGGGTCGCGCCGCCCTTGGTCCGGGTGAACACGATGCTTCGCGGGTTGGCGCGGACGAGTTGCGTGGTGACGTCCAGCTTGTTGTGCGCGCCGACGACCAGCACGTGGTGATCCATGGTCGCGACGGAGCTGACCTCGGGGTCGATTTCGTGCCGGGCCGGCTGGTCGAGGTGCCGCCGCACGAGCCGGTCGACGTCGCCGTCGAGCGTGGCCGACAGCAACAGCCGTTGCCCGCCGCGCGGTGTCTGGGCGAGTAGTTCGTCGACGGCCGGGAAGAAGCCGAGATCACACAGGTGGTCGGCTTCGTCGAGGGTGACCACCTCGACGGCGTCGAGGCTGCAGGCACCCCGCTCGATCAGGTCGCTCAACCGGCCAGGGGTGGCGACCACGACGTCGGCGCCGCGGTCGAGCCGGCGGATCTGACGGTCGTACGGCGCACCGCCATAGACGGTGACCATCCGCAGCCGCAGAGCTTCGGCCAGCGGCTCGAGCGCCGCCGTCACCTGTCCGGCGAGCTCACGGGTCGGGACGACGATCAACGCGCGCGGGTGGTTGGCGGCGCTGCGCGACCCGGCCAGCCGGGTCAGGATCGGCAGGCCGAAGGCCAGCGTCTTGCCCGAGCCGGTACGGGCCCGGCCCAGCACGTCACGCCCGGCCATCGCGTCGGGCAGGACGGCAGCCTGGACCGCGGTCGGTTCGACGATGCCGTCGACACCGAGGATCTTCACCACGCTCTCGGGGACCCCGAGAGCGGAGAAGGCGGAGTCGGCCGGGTCGAACGCCTCGATGGCGGCCCGGCGCGCAGGATCGAAAGCACGCCGGTCGCTGCGGTGACCATTCGGGCGACGGTCGTTCTTGCGGTAGGGACGGCGGCCGGAACGATTGTCGCGGCGCTGGGGACCACCGCTGGAGCGTTGCGGACGACGAGAATTGCTCGTGGGCAGGCTGGCACGGTCGTAGGACAAGACTGGCGCTCCGGTTCGGAAATCGAGCGGTCGGCGCACCCGGCGCGTCGCCGCGGGTGCGGAACGCGATGAGCCTTCAGGGGCGCGGTACCCGACTTTCTCTCGACGTTCCACCGTCATAGAACCCGGGCACGAGAACGGCCCTGCGGTGAGCAAGGGCCGTGGCTGTGATCGAGCTTACCGCCACAGTCTGCCGATTGCACACCGCGGCGCGGAGACCCGCGTCACGTCGTGAGGGAATCGGTCGCGGAACCGCTCAGCCGGTGGTCGCGAATCCTGAGCTCCGGCGGTCGTGAAGATCGTCGTGACAAAAAACGCCGCTATGCCCGGCGCCCCACCACACGACGATCATCACAACCGACCAAACCCCGCGCACCCCGACACGACGATCTTCACGACCCGCGCATCAGCGCTCACCCTCCCACACAAGGGCGACAGCAGCCGGGCCGCTACGATGTCATCGCTGCTCTCCCGCGTTCGACCGACGAGTAAGGGTTTCCGTGTGTCCGCGAAGACCATCTCCAACACACGGCTCGATCATCCGGCAGCGGGGGCTTACGTCCTCGAGGTCCAGTCGCTGGTGCGGCGGTTCGGTGACCTGACCGCGGTCGACGACGTGTCGTTCCGTATCGCGGCGGGCGAGACCTACGGCCTGCTCGGACCGAACGGCGCGGGAAAGACCACCACCATCTCGATGGTGGCCGGGCTGATCTCGCCTGATGCCGGAAGCGTGGTCGTCGCCGGCCAGACCATGGATCCGAAGAAGGTCGAGGTCAAGGGCAACATCGGCTTGGTCCCGCAAGACCTGGCCATCTATCCCGATCTCACGGCCCGGGAGAATCTGCGCTATTTCGGCCGGCTGCAGCGAATCGGGCGCGACGCGCTCGATAGACGTATCGACGAGGTCCTCGACCTGATCGGGCTGAGCGACCGCGCCGGCGACCTGACCAAGGAGTACTCCGGCGGCATGAAACGCCGGCTCAACATCGGGATCGGCCTGCTGCATCAACCGAGCCTGCTCATCCTCGACGAGCCGACCGTCGGCGTCGACCCGCAGTCGCGCAACGCCATTCTGGAATCGGTGGAGGCGCTGTCGGTCGAGGGGATGGCCGTGCTGTACACCACCCACTACATGGAAGAGGCCGAGCGGTTGTGCGATCGCATCGGCATCATCGACGAGGGGCGGATCCAGGCCGAGGGCAGCCGGGACCACCTGGTCCGCCTCACCGGCGGGGTCGACCACATCCGCCTCAGCGGGTCCGGCGACATCGAAGCCGCGGCGCAGGCGCTGCGGGCGCTACCCGAGATCGAACAGGTCGACGCCGACCGGCGCATGCTCATGCTCACCGTGCATGATGCGCCCACCGCAGTGGCGCGGGTCGTCACCACTGCCACCGAGGCAGGGGTGTCGCTGTCCGACGTCGAGATCACCCGGCCCGATCTGGAGTCGGTGTTCCTGCATCTGACCGGCAAGGCGCTGCGGGACTGACATGCGGCAACTGTGGACCATCGTCGGCTTCGACCTGCGTCAACGCCTCCGCGACAAGTCCATCCTGATCTTCGGCATCGCCGTCCCGCTCGCTCTCATGGGCGTACTGAACCTGCTGCTCGGCGGGTTCGACGAGAGCCCTGAACTGGAGCCGGTGACGGTCGCGGCCAGTGTCCCCGCCGACGATCCGCTCGCGCCCACCATCGTTGACGTCCTGACCGGGCTCGATGTCATGGACGTCACCGTGAAGGACATGCCCGCCGACGAGGTCGACGACTACGTAGCCGATGGCGATGCAGCCGTGGGCATCACCGTCGACGATGGTTTCGCCCAGACGGTGTCGACCGGCCGGCAGGCGCGTGTCGAGATCATCGAGGGCGACTCCAGCGGCCTGGAGGCCGACGTGGTGATCTCCGTGGTCCAGGGCACCGTCGACCAGCTCACCGCGGGGGTCGTCGCCACCGTGGCGGGCAGCGCCGAAGGCCTCTCCCCCGACGAGCTCGCCACAGTCGGCCGCACCGCGGCAACCCCGAGTGACCACATCGCGCTGATCGAGGGGCAGGCCTCGAACGAGCAACTGAGCACCAAAGGCACGCTCGTGGCCGGCCAGACCGGACTGTTCCTGCTGTTCACCGTCGGTTTCGGCGTGCTGGCGCTGCTTGCCGAGCGTGAGCAGGGCACCATGGCCCGGCTGCAGTCGATGCCGATGCGCCGGTCCACCGTGGTCCTGGCGAAGTCGTTGACCGGTTTCCTGCTCGGCGTGTTCGCCACGTCGTTCCTGCTGACCGTGGGGTCGCTGCTGTTCGGTGTCGACTTCGGTGACGTGCTCGCGGTGGCTGTGCTGATCGTCACCGCCGTGGCGGCGGCGACCTCACTGACGTTCATCGTCGCCAGAGTGGCGCGCACGGCTGAACAGGCCAACGTGATGCAGTCCATCGTCGCCGTGGTGCTCGGCATGGCCGGCGGTGCGTTCTTTCCGATTCCCGCGACCGGGCTGGCCGCCACCATCATCGACGTGAATCCGATCGCGGCGTTCATCCGGGGCCTGGGCATCACGTCCGGCGGCGGTGACCTGGCCGACCTCGGCACACCCTTGTCGATCATGGTCGGGTTCGCGGTCGTGTGCCTGCTGGTGTCCCGAGTGATCCCGGATCGGGCGGCGACGACATGACGGCGGCCTTGGCGATCGGCGCCGTCGAGCTGCGGCGTTTCTTCCGCGACCGGTCGAACATCTTCTTCGTCTTCGTGTTCCCGCTGCTGATGGTCCTGGTCATCGGATTGCAGTTCGGCGAGCAGAGCGGGCAGAGCCGGGTCGCCGTCGCTGGCGGCGACTCAGCGCTGCGAACCGCCGTCGTGGCCGAGCTGGAGACCGAGGACGTCAACGTGACGTTCGACGATGCCGATGACGTGCGTGAGCAGCTGGCTCGCGGGCGCAGTGACGTCGGCGTGTTCATCCCCGCCGAGGCCGCTGATGCGTTCGAGGCCGGCGAGGACGTACGCATCGAGATCGTCACCGCCGACCGAGCCGGTTCACCGGCGACCATGCAGAAGGTGCGGACCGCCGTGCAGGCGGTCGGTACCCAGCAGAGCCAGCTTGCAGCGTTGACCGGTGCCGGCCTGGACGAGGCCACGGCGCATGACGCACTGACGCGGGCACGCGAGACCGTCCAGCCGCCGGTCGTGGAAGTGCTGGACACCGATGAGCTGGCGCAGGAGTTCAGCGGAGTCGGACAGTTCGAGGTCGGCGCGGTCCAGCAGATGCTGCTGTTCGTGTTCCTCATCTCCCTCGCCGGGTCGGCGACCTTGATCCAAGCTCGTCGCGAAGGGGTGATCGCCCGTACGTTGGCCGCCCCGGTGTCCGCCCGGCACGTCATCGGCGGCCAGGTGATCGGCCGGTTCGTCATCGCCTTGCTCCAGGGCGGCTACATCATGCTCGGCACGACGCTGCTGTTCGGGGTGACCTGGGGTGACGTGCTGCTCGCCGGGCTGATCCTGAGCGTGTTCTGCCTGGTGGCCGCCGCAGCCGCGATGGTCATCGGTTCGGTGATGGACAACGACTCCGCCGCTTCCGGAGTCGGCATCGGCGTCGGGCTGGTGCTCGCCGGACTCGGCGGATCGATGCTCCCGCTGGAGCTGTTCCCGGACAGCCTGCGCACGGTCGCTGACTTCACGCCGCACGCCTGGGGATACGAAGCGTTCGCCGAGATCCAACGGCATGACGCCGGCTTGATGGACATCCTGCCGTCGCTGGGGGTGCTGGCCGGTATGGCGGTGTTCCTGCTGGTGCTCGGATCGTGGCTGCTCCGCCGCTCACTCGCGCGCGCTCTGTGACCCTGCACCCCGGCGGCTCGCGGTGGCGTCACGACCGCGGCCGAAGAGCCCGTCCGGGTCGTAAGCGTCGCTGTTCTGGAGGAGTCGGTCGCGGTTGCCGCCGACGTGCCGCGGCGACCACGGATCGAGCCCAGGCTCGGGGAAGTTCGGAAACACCTGGCCGGTTCCGAAGGGACGCGCAGTGTCGTACGACGCCTCGAGCCACCGCCGTGCCGCGGCACGCTCGGCGTCGGTCGCCTCCGGATGGATCACCGTCGCATGCTTGAGCAGGAACCGTTCGGCGCGGTGGGCGAAGGCCGTGGCGTCGACCGCAACGCGGTTGTACGCGCCGCCCCACGGGCTGAAGTCGAGTTCGCGCGACTCACCCGGGACCAGCCCTGCGGTGAGGTTGTCAACCAGCCTCGCGACCGCTTCGCGCGGCATCGATCGCCGGAAGAACTCCGACCGGCTGAGCATGTCACCGTTCGCAGGAGGCTCCTCCGCGTGCGCCGCGACGGGTAGCTCTTCGGACAGGTAACGCTTGGTCTCGCGGAACGATGACTCGTGCCGAACGGACGAGCGCGGATCGGTGCCCACCTGCGCGACGAACGGCTCCAGCAGTGCCTCGGCGTCGCTACCGGTTCCGATCAAGGAGCCGAAGACGTTCACGACCGGCTGGCGCGACCCGGAGCCCGACACCGTCATCAGCAGGCTGGCGGCGAGCTCGTCCGGACCAGCCGGCGACCAGGACTGCCAGGCGGTGAGGACGTCGGCGGCCTGGTCGTGCGGCCAGGTCAGGTGGAACGCGGTGGTCCGCGGCTCCGGCACCGTCGCGAACACCAGTGACGTCACGACGCCGAGCGTGCCACCGCCGGTCCCGCGTAGCGCCCAGAACAAGTCCGGCTCGCGCTCGTCGTCACAGACGACCACCCGGCCGTCA
>NZ_DAHVSH010000155.1:0-17633 GCF_027324685.1 Haloactinopolyspora sp. | reverse complement strand
GCGGCTGGAGATCCAGCGCATCCGGGCCGAGGCGGCGAAGGCGCTGGGGGACCGGTTCGACACCGGCGCCTTTCACGACGTCGTCCTGCTCAACGGGTTGCTGCCGCTGAACGTGCTCGACGAGGTCGTCCGCGACTGGGTGGACGAGCAGGTCGGCCAAGTGCAGCGTGGGTGACCGGGTGGCTGAACTCGCGGCGGTGGCCTTCGACCTCGACGACACGCTGTTCGACCACTCCGGCGCCTCTCGCCGGGCGGTGGGCGCCTGGCTACCGACGCTGGGCGGGCAGTACTCACCGGAGATGGTGGACGCGTGGTTCGTCGCCGAGCGCACACACTTCCCCGCCTGGCGCGACGGGCACGTGAGCTTCGCTGAGCAACGCCGTCGCCGGTTGCGCGACATGCTCGACCTGCTCGGCCTTCCCTCGCGTCCCGACGATGCCCTCGACGCGCTGTTCGCCGATTACCTCGACGTCTATCGGCAGCTGTGGACCGCGTTCGACGACGTCGAGGCTGCTATCGAGGTCGTGGCCGCACAGGGGTTGCGCATCGGCGTACTGACCAACGGACCCGACGATCTCCAGCGGGCCAAGATCGCTGCGATCGGCCTGACGGACCGGCTCGGGCCGGTCCTGGCTGCCGACGTTCTCGGGGTGGCCAAACCGCACCCGGGGGCGTATGCCGGTTTGTGTGCCGCCCTCGGCCTCGGGCCGGCGAGCGTGCTCTATGTCGGTGATGATCACGAGCTGGATGTCGTTGCTGCACGGTCGGCTGGACTTCATGCGGTCCACCTCGACCGTCGCGGCGTCGGACTCGAGCCTGAGCGAACCCGGATCACCAGCCTGCGCGAGCTCGCCCCGCATCTGACGCTGCGCGCGTCCCCTGCAGGGACGACGGATCGATGCCCGTCAGCGTAGGTCGAGCCAGCCGCGCTCACCGAGTCCGTCCAGGTCGTTCGCTTGCAGGCCGTCCTCCCAGCGGGTGTACAGCGTGTCGCCGATCACCAGTGACCGCGACACCATGGCGTAGGGCGCCTGCGGGGCGTTTTCGCTGCGCGTGATGACGCCGTGCTCGGTGATCGAATCGCCGCCGACGTCGAGCACCAAGGCGCCGCCAGCGTCGTTGTTGTGCATCGGAACGACCAGAGCGCCAGTGTCGGCCCAGTACAGGAATGCGTGCGGATCCCATTCCGCCTGAGTCCACGCATCCGGGACGACGTGACCGTCGATCTTCGTCGGCACCGCCGGGTCGCTCACGTCGAACAACGACACCTGAGCTCCGATCCTGCGGCCCTCGGTGGTCGCCTCTTGGCCGACGCCGATGAGCCGGCCGTCCCCGAGGTGGTGCAGGTAAGCCGAGTAGCCGGTGATCTTCAGCTCGCCGCTGACCGTCGGTGCCGTCGGATCGGACAGGTCGAGGACGTAGAGCGGGTCGACCTGGCGGAACGTCACGACGTACCCCGTCGTGCCGAAGTAGCGCACGGCGTAGATCTCCTCGCTCCGGCCGAGGCCGCCGACGGCGCCGATCTGGACGAGTTCGTCGCCGCGCTGTTCGAGCGTGATCAGGCTGCTCTCGGTGGTTTCACGGTCCGGGCCGACGCGCTGTGTCGTGGCCACCCGCAGGATGTCGTCGTGCTCGGACATCGCGTACGGACCGATGATCCGCCCCTTGACCTCACCGGAGGCCAGGTAGCCGGCGGCGTCGTCGCCGGAGATGTCGAAGGCGTGGATTCCCGTGGTCTGGTCCGGCGGCGGGCCGGGCGCCACGCCCGCTGCGTCGGGGGTGTCCAGCGGTACCGGCTCGCCCCATCGGTTCGTCGCGACATAGAGGCGGTCCGTGCTGGCGTAGACCGTGTTGGCGTCGGTCAGCACGCCCACGGCGTCGCCGTCCGACAGTCCGGCCGGGTCGAGGGTCAGCACGCTCAGCGTTGAGAACCCGGCGAAGTCGTCGGGACGGCTGAGGTCTTCGCACCCGACGAGTTGGCCGGAGCTTTCGTCGTCGTTGGTGGTGAGGTGGTACGAGGGCAACCAGTCCTCGATCGTGGACTCCCGGATGACCTTGCGGTTCATCGCGGTCAACTCGTCCAGGTCGTGCCGGTTGATGCCGTCGGGGTACTCGAATGGGAGGTCAGGCTCGGACCGGACGACCAGGCGCACCGTGTCGTCAGTCATGCGCGCGTCGACATACTCGCCGTCCACCTTCAGGGATGACTCGACCTCCGGTCGCCTCGGATCGGACAGGTCGACGAGCAAGACCGACATCGCCGGTTGCCACCATGCCGCCGCGACCGGCGCATCACTGGCGACGCTACTGCTGCTGTTGGCCGTGTCCTCCACACCCGCGTAGGGGACCATCGATGTCCCGCGGACCAGCACGACGACATGATCGCCGGACAGCAGCAGCTCGGCCTCGACGTGCGAAACCCCGTCCTCGGCCAGCGGCAGGCGGGCGATCTCGCGCGGCGAGCCGCCGCCGGCGTCGATCACCCGCAACGAACCTGCCGCAGTCGTCACGATCAGCTCGCCGTCGGTCTTGACGACGTCGGGCTCGTCGACCCCGATCTCCTGCACGTTCGTGGTGGAATGCGCCGAGCCGGCAGCCCCCGAGGGGGCGGCGTCGGACTCGGCCGTACCCTGCAGCGGCTCGACCAGTAGCGACCCTTGGCGCAGTCCCCACGGCCCGACTCGGTCCAACGCCTCGGACTTGAGGTGATCGAGCACCTCGTCGCAGGCGTCGAAGGACGACAGACCCATGGTGACCACAGGCGGGTCCGCGTCGTCATCTGCATCAGAAGAACAGCCGGTGATGAGGCCAACTGCGACAAGACCGGCAAACCACCGTCTCATGCACCTGAGACGCCGCTGCCGCCGTCGCGGTTCCGTGCCCTGCGCACATCGCCGGTGGCTCACCCCACGAGGTGGTCGACGAACGCGTTGCCGAACACCCCGTCGGGGTCCATGTCGCGCCGCAGCGAACGGAAATCGGCGAGGCGGGGGAACAGCGCCGGCATCGTCTCGGCCGGCAGCGTGAACAGCTTGCCCCAGTGCGGGCGGGCGTCGAACGGCTCCAGCTGTCGTTCGATCGAACGGACCACGGGCAGTACGCCGGCGGTGTCGTTCACCCAGGTGAAGTGCAGCCCGACGACGTCGCAGGCGTAGGCAGGGCTGAGCCACAGGTCGTCAGCGGCGACCGTACGGATCTCACAGATCTGCAGCACCGGGGCGATCCGCTCACGGATGCTGTCCAAAGCGCGCAGCGCGTCCACGGCGGCAGCGCGCGGAACCAAGAACTCCGACTGCACTTCGTCGCCGTTGCTGGGCGTGAAACCGGCGCGGAAATGTGGGAGCCGATCGAACCAGGGCCCGGCGACTCCGAGCTGTTCGGTGCAATTGGCGGCGGGCATGCCCGGCACCGGATGGTGCGGCGTGTCGGCGCGGGTCGCGCCCATCCACGTCACCGGGGCCCGGACGTCCGGCTCGTCCACGCGACGTTTGAGCCACCCGGTGAGGCTCGGCGCCGACCAGTCGGTGAACACACTCACGCTGTACGCACTGGCGAAGATCTCGTCGAAATTCTGCTCGAGAGTGGCGCGGTCGAGGCCTTCGTACACGTCCTGACGGATGTCGAACGACGGCACGAGATCAAGGGTCACGGCCACGACGATGCCCAGCGCCCCCAGCGCCACGACCATGCCGGGGAACCGGGCCGGATCGGATTCCCGGCTCACGGTGATCAGCTCGCCGTCGGCGGTGACCAGCTGCAGTGCGGACACCGATGCGGCCAGGTTGCGGTTTGCATCGCCCGACCCGTGCGTCGCGGTGGCGACAGCGCCGGCGATCGAGATGTGCGGTAGCGAGCCCAGGTTGTGCACGGCATAGCCGTGTTCGTGAACCTGCTGGGACACCTCGCCGTAGGTCATTCCGGCCGGCACGGTCACGGCTGGGCGAGCGTGGTCGAACGTGACGGTCTTCGGTAGGCCGTCCAGCCGGACGAGGTCGCCGTCGGTGTCGGCCACCCTGCTGAACGAGTGTCGACTACCCAGCGCGCGCAGGCGTGTGCCGGCACGGACGAGTTCACGCACCTCGTCGACGCTGGCCGGACGGTGGATCTGGCGAGCGGCGTAGGTGAGGGAACCGGCCCAGTTGCTGTGTTCGGCATGCACGAGCAGGAGGATATTTCGTCGCCGGCCGAACTCTCGGGACCGTACCGTCGACGGCATGGGTATCGAGACGGTTCACACCGGTGACGGCAGATCGCGACTGCGGTCGTACCTCCCGTTGGGAGCGGCCCTCGTCACGGTCGTGCTCTGGGCGTCGGCGTTCGTGGCGATCCGGCATCTCGGGTCGGACGTGTCACCGGGTGCGCTCACGCTGGGGCGGCTGCTGGTGGGCAGCGCGGTGCTCGGCGCGTTGCTGATCTCGCGGCCCCGGCGGTGGCCGACACGACGCGACTGGCCTCCGCTCCTGGTGGTCGGACTGCTGTGGTTCGGCGTCTACAACGTCGCGCTGAACGCCGGTGAGCAGCGCGTGGATGCGGGCACGGCTTCCATGCTGGTCAACGTGGGCCCGATCATCGTCGCCGTGCTGGCGGCGATCTTTCTCGGTGAGGGGTTCCCGCGGCGGGTGCTCGGCGGGACCGTGGTCGGTTTCGCCGGGGTCGTGATCATCGCGTTGTCGACGTCGCCGAGCGGGCAGAACGACATGTGGGGCGTGGTGCTGTGCGTCGTGGCCGCGGCCTCCGCAGCGGTCAGCATGATCGCGCAGAAGCCGCTCGTGGGTCGGCTGCCGGCGTTGGAGGTGACGTGCCTGGCCTGCACCATCGGCGCGGTGGCGTGTCTGCCGTTCGCGCCGGAGCTGATCCGTGACGTCGACGCAGCCGGCGGATCGGTGATCGTCTGGATCGTCTACCTGGGCGCCTTCCCCACGGCGGTGGCGTTCACGACATGGGCCTACGCGCTGGCCCGCAGCACCGCCGGACGGCTGGCCTCGACCATCTATCTGGTGCCGCCCATCACGATCGTCTTGGGCTGGGCGCTGCTCGATGAGATTCCGCCGCTGGCCGCGCTCGGCGGCGGCGCGCTGTGCCTGCTGGGTGTGGCGGTGTCCCGGACTAAGGGGCGACGGCGCGAGCCGCGGGCGCGTCCAGCAGGATGAAGACATGAGACCGTGGCTGCACCAGTGGAGTGCCGACCTGGTGAAGGAACGCTACGTCGATGCCGACGAGGACGTCCATTTCACCCGAAGCCTCGCCCGCACCGTCATCGAAGAGTTCACGACACCCGGACAGACGGTGCTCGACCCGTTCGCCGGCTACGGGACGACGTTGGTCGTCGCCGACGAACTGGGACGGCGCGCGGTGGGCATCGAGTTTCTCGCCGAGCGAGTCGAGATGATCCGCGAACGCCTGGAGGGTGCCGGTGAGGTGATCCACGGCGATGCCCGCCGGGTGAGTGAGCTGGTGTCCGGGCCCATCGACTTGTGCTTCACCTCGCCGCCGTACATGCCGGCGGTGGATCATCCGGAGAACGCACTCAACGCCTACGAGACCACCGACGGGCATTACCCGACGTACCTGAGGGAGCTCGGGGACGTGTTCGGCCAGGTGGCCGGGTTACTGCGCCCCGGCGGGCACGCGGTGATCAACGTCGGCAACATGCAGGACGACGGCGTCGTCACCACCCTGGCGTGGGACCTGGCGCGTGAGGTGTCGGAGCACTTGCGCTTCGTGCGTGAGGTCTTCCTGTGCTGGGACGAGCAGCCGGAGTGGTTGACCGGGGACTACCTCCTGGTGTTTCAGCGTCCGCCGGAGTGACGTAGGTTCACCCTGCGGTACCGGCGGGCACGGCATTCGTCCGTTGGCCAGAACGATCATCGCCTGTATCGTCTGTTCATGCGGGTGGGCCTCTACGTTGACGGGTTCAATGCCTACTACGGCGCTCGAGCAATGTGTGGACACAACAAGCCGGGCTGGCGCTGGCTGGACTTGCCGAGACT
The DNA here is from genome assembly GCF_027324685.1 of Haloactinopolyspora sp. Lineage (NCBI taxonomy): Bacteria > Bacillati > Actinomycetota > Actinomycetes > Jiangellales > Jiangellaceae > Haloactinopolyspora > Haloactinopolyspora sp. The sequence continues at coordinate 11,643 of NZ_DAHVSH010000155.1, read as the reverse complement.
GGCCATGGACCTCGTCAATCCGACACGCTGGCCGGACGCAGAGTTGGCGCGATTCGCCTATTGCACAGCCCCCAGGGGCCGTGGGCGAAGTAGGAAGTCGGCCGATCAAGAGAACTATATTGCGGCGCTGAAGCACGCTTATCCCGGCGCGGTTGTGCCACTCGGGTCCTATGTCGCCCGCACCAAGACCGGGATCTTGGTGAACATTGACGACCCCAGCAGCCGTGTCTCTCCGGATGCTGGTCCACTTCCCTCGTGGTTCCCCGCGCATGAGACACGACAGAACCAAGGGCGACTCGAATTGCTTGTGTCGGTCAGTGCCTTCGAGGAGAAGGGATCGGACGTCAACGTGGCGGCACACATGTTGCTCGACATTCTCGATGATCAGATTGATGCGGCGATCGTCATCTCGAACGACAGTGATCTGGCGTTTCCCCTTTCGGCAGCGCGACAACGGATCCCAGTCGGTACCGTGAACCCGACAGGATCAAGCACGCCACGGGCCTTGCAAGGCGACGCCTCCGGTGGGGTTGGCCAACACTGGTGGCGCCGACTCGCGGCGCCGGACTTCTTCGCCCACCAGTTGCCGAAGCCCTCGGGGCCACATGCTTGCCCCAGCGACTGGTGATCTGTCGCGGACGTCACCTTGCAACGGCTTGACGCTCCGAGCAGCTGCGAGTTATGTTCGATGCATATCCCCCGGGCCTCCTCGCGAGGACCCGGGCTTTTTTTGGCGCTACGTGCGGGACGGTTCACGGGCGGCGTTGAGCTGGGTGTTACTGGCTGGCTTCGAGTCGAGCGAACCTAGCGAATCGAACCGAAGAACGCGTGCAACTCGTCCGCCCGCAGGTCCGGTTGCTCCAGGGGCATGAAGTGACCGCCCCGGTCGGGCACATACCAACGCCGGATGTCGGTGCAGGCGCGGCGAGCCCTGCCAGTGAGTCGATCAACGCCGCTGCGATGATGTCGGCCGGCGGGTGGATCGTATGGATGTGGTGTTTCAGCGTCCGCCGGAGTGACGTAGCGGGCGGCCAACGGGTTGCGCTTTGCGGGAAAAGATACTATTTAATAGTTATTTCCCGACGAGAGGGAGTGCCCCGGTGACCAGGACCGCCTCGAACCGCACTCTGGTGACGTCCATGCTGCTGATGCTGACCGTGCTCATCGCTACGGTCGGCGTGGCGGGGGCGCACGCTCGAACTGACCGCGACTCGGCGACCGAGCCGATGGGAGCCGGCGCACTGCCGGATCAGGACGCCGACGTGCGTGAGCTGTTCGCCGAGCTCACCAAGGAGTGGCCGGACAACCGGAGCATCAACGTCGTCTTCCACGGCCACAGTGTTCCGGCGGGCTATCACCAGACGCCGGAGGTCAAGCCGTTCGAGTCCTACCCGTTCATGGTCTACCGAGGGCTGAACGAACGCTTCCCGACCGCGGTGGTGAACACCATCACGACCGCGATCGGCGGTGAGAACTCCATGCAGGGAGCGCAGCGGTTCCGTCGCGACGTCCTGCGGCACAAGCCGGACCTGGTCTTCATCGACTACGCCATCAACGACACCAATCTCACCCCGGCCCAGGTAGAGCGGGCATGGCGCATCATGATCAAGGCGGCTCGCCAGCAGCACGTCCCGGTGGTGCTGGTGACGCCCACCGGCACCGTGCCGCACGACCTGGGCGATCCGGCCGACCCGCTGAGCATCCGCGCTGAGCTGATCAGAGAACTCGGCCGCGAGTACGACCTCCCGGTGGCCGACGTCAGTGCGCAGTGGCAGGCAGCCCTGGACGCAGGGACGCCGAAGGAGTCGTTGCTGAGCCACTACTACCACCCCAACGAGGCGGGGCATGACCTCGCGGCCACCGAGATCCTGAGCACCATCGACGACATGCGCGCGGAGGTGAGCTGACCTCCAGAGGTTGAGGGGACGTTCTCAGGCTCCGGATGTCTCTGACGTGCCACGCCGTGCGCGGGAGATTTGCACAGCACGGACGACGGCGTCGATCAGCAGCACGAACAGCCAGATCCGCCCAGTGCCGTAGACGAGTCCGGCCACCTTCTCATGGTCGGCCGAACCGCCGCTGAGCAGCAGCCGTACCGGATCGTCCGTGGTGAGGAGGTCCTGGATCCACGACAGGTCGAGGAACAGCAGCACGATCTGCGCGACGGTGAACAACAGGGCATGCGCGCCCAGATCCGCCAGCAAGGCACGGGGTGACTTCGGCTGCCCGGAGGCCTGTTCCGCTCGGTCGTCGTCATCGGCGTCTGCGTCGAGTGGTTGGGACGCCGGCTCCGGTTCGGGTTCCGGTTCGGGTTGCGATGGCGCCGTGGGCGGAGGCGGTGGGAAGTTCTGCACGCCGAGCACCCGGACGGCGCGAGGCATGATGACGACGCCGCAGAGGATGATGACGGCGGCGACCAAGCACGCGGTGGTCCACGAACTGGTGTCGTAGAGCAGCCCTGCCGCCAGTGCGCCGACCGCCCCGCCGACCAGGGCGGCAGCCTCGTACAGGCCCATGCCCCGGCCGGTCCGCTCGCCTGACGCCTCGGCGATGACGGCCTCCTGGACCGGCATCACCGCAGCCCACGCGGCCCCGCTGAGGATCCACAGGCCGGCGATGACCACAGGGTTCGGTGCCCACGCCAAGCTCGCCGCGAACGACGCGCTGGCCACTGATGCCGACGCCAGGACGCGGGTGCGCCCGTAGCGCACGACGAGCCGATGCACGTACTCCGGCAGGACGCTCATCACGATGGCGCCGGGCAGGAAGACGTAGGCGACCTCGACCACCTCCAGGTCGAACCCGCGTTGAAGGTGGAGCAACAGCAGCATGGCGACGACGCCCTCGGCCGTCATCGTGACCGCGACAGCCACGAGCATCGGGCGGAGTCTGCGACCCAGCCCGCCGAAGCGCGTCGCTGCCGCGTCGGCGCCACCATGAGCGTCGCGGGCCATTGGTCGCCGCGGGCTGAGAGCGAGCACACCGGCGGCAGCGAAACATGCCGCCGCGCAGCCGAGGAAGACGCCGGTGAAGTCGATGACGTTGAGCAGCATCATCGCGGAGACGAAGGCCACCCACGTGCCGGTCTCGCGGGAGGCCATGAGCCGGGGGTACACGCCGGAGTCGTCAGCGAGCCGTTCGCCGACGATGGCCCGGACCGACACCCACAGCAGGGCACCACCGACGCCGCTGAGGGCTGCGGCGACGTAGGCCGTCGAGATCGAGTCCGCGAGCGCGTACCCGCAACAGGCCAGGCCGTACAGCAGGGCCCCGGTCGCGGCGACGAGCTTGCGCTCGCGGGTATCAGCCAGGACGCCGGCCAGCGGCCGGACGAGGACCGACACCGCCATTTCGAGCGCTACCAGCATGCCCACTTCGGTGGCGCTGACACCCAGGCTGATGCCTGCCCACAGCGGCAGAATGAAGTCGATGAGCTCGGCGGGACCGTTGGTCAGCGCCGAAGCCACGAGCGTCTTCTCTTCCCGGCGTTTGGCGCGGTGCACCGAGGTCGGAGACATGCCGGTACGGTACTTCGACTCGCCGGAAGGAACTTCAGCCGTACCCGTTGGCCGCTACGCTCCCTGCTCGCTGATCTCGGGCTGTTCCCTTGCCTCGGCGGCCTGTGCGGCGACCAGATCGCGCAGGAGCCGCGAGATGTGGGAGCGACCGGCCGCCTCGGCGAGCGCGGAGTCGCGAGATTCGAGGCTGTCGACGATGCGCCGGTGTTCGGCCAGTGCTTGCGGCATCCCGCCCGGCGATCGGTGTGTGGTGTACATGGCCAGGCGGACCTGCTGCTGGAGCCGTTCGAGCTGGCCGGTCAGCGTGGCGTTGCCCGCGATCTCGTGGATGCGCCGATGGAAGCGCACGTCGAGCTCGTAGTGCTGCTCGACGTCGCCGGCCTCGACCGCCGCGGCATGCTCGGCGATGAGCGAGCGCAGCTCGGCGATCTCGGTGTCGGTGATCTGCGTGGCAGCCAGTCGGGCCGCCAGGCCCTCGAGGACCTCGCGGATCTCGTAGATCTCCGCGAGGGACGTGGAGTCGACGTTCGCGACGACCGCGCCGCGGTTCGGTTCGAAGTGGGCGAGGCCCTCGTGGGTGATGCGGGCGATGGCTTCGCGCGCCGGGCTGCGGCTGACGCCGAGCCGCTCGGCCAGCATCGGCACGGACAGGCGAGTGCCGGGCGGGAGCTCGTGGGTGATGATCGCGTGCTTCAGTGTGGCGTAGGCCTGGGCGGCGAGCCCGACCCCCCGGTCCGCGGTCTCCATGTACTCCCCTCTCGCGAAGATGCATGCATTCTAGCAGAGGCAGACCATCGAGCATTACATGAACATGCAGGTTAACGCCGCAACGAGTCGCCAGTTGCCGGTGATGACATGGACGCTCTAGACGAGATTACATGCAACATGTAACGTCGCCCCTGCGGATCGCCGAACCGCCGGAGGCAGGAGTGAGTCACTGATGACCACCGTCACCACACCGTCGAGCACGAGCCGGGGCCGGGTCGCCCTGGCGAACACCTCCAGCCGGATCGGGCTGGGGATACTCGGTGCGATCATCGCGGTCCTCGCCTGGTACGCCGTCGCGTTGTCGGGCATCGTCTCGGGTGAAGGCGTTCCACGCCCGGACGAGGTCGTGCGGACCGGCTGGGTCATGATCACCGAGCAGGACCTGATCTTCGACCTGCGCGTCAGCATGACCAGGGTGACCATCGGTGTCGCCGTCGGCTGTGTCGCCGCGCTTCCGATCGGTTACCTGCTGGCGTGGTACGCGCCGCTACGGGCCATGGCCGAGCCCCTGGTCAACTTCTTCCGCGCATTGCCGCCCATCGCGTTGGTGCCGCTGGTGATCGTCTACTTCGGTATCGGTGAGGGCGCGCGGATCTCCATCCTCATCTATGCGTCGTTCTTCGCCGGTGTCGTGGTGTTGTACGAGGGCATCTCGGCCATCGACCCGCTGCTGATCCGGGCGGCCCGCGTGCTCGGGGCCAATCGATGGGAAGTGTTCTCACGCACCGTGGTCTTCGCCTCGATTCCGCACTTCTTCACCGCGATCCGGGTGGCCCTCGGCGTTTCGTGGGCCACGGTCGTCGCAGCCGAACTGGTCGCCGCGCAACGCGGTCTCGGCACGGTGATCAACGACGCCGCGTCGTTCTACCGGATCCCCGACATGTACGTCGGTATCGCGATGATCGGGTTCACCGCGCTCGTCATGGACCTGATCTTGCGCTTGGCCCAACGCCGCCTGACCGGATGGCAGGAGAAGTCCCGATGACCTCCATTGTCGACACCTCACCCGACCGTTCCCAGACCATCGCCTACCAGGGCATCGGCAAGCACTACGAGCGCGGCGGTGAACGCCTGCAAGTGCTGAAGGACTGCACCTTCGAGATACCGACCGGCGAGTTCGTCTCCGTCATCGGTCCGTCCGGGTGCGGCAAGACCACGCTGCTCAACATGGCCGCCGGGTTCACCCGGCCCGACGACGGCTCGGTGCGGGTGGGCGATACGGAAGTGGACGGGCCCAGCCCGTCGCGCGGCGTCGTCTTCCAGCAGTACGCCATCTTCCCGTGGCTCACCGTCGCGAAGAACATCGAGTACGGCCTCACGTTGCGGGCCAACAAACGCCCGCGGTCCGAGCGCCGAGAGATCGTCCAGCGCTACGTCGAGCTCATGGGGCTCGGCGGCTTCGAGAAGGCTTACCCCAAGGAACTCTCCGGCGGTATGCGCCAGCGTGTAGCGATTGCTCGTGCCTATGCGACGGACCCGTCGGTGCTGCTCATGGACGAACCCTTCGCCGCGCTCGACGCGCAGACGCGTGAGTTCATGCAGGAGATGTTGCACGAGACCGTCTTGCAGGAACGCCGCACGGCGTTGTTCGTGACTCACAGTGTGGAGGAGGCGATCTTCCTGTCCACCAAGGTGGTCGTGCTGAGCACCAGGCCGTCGCGCGTCCGCGAGGTGGTCGACATCCCGCTGCCGATGCCGCGTACCGCCGAGTCCCGGTTGACGAAGGAGTTCGTCGACCTCCGCGGGCACCTCGAGCACCTGCTGCGAACGCCCACCACCGACGCCGGGAGGACCACATGAGCCGCCGATTCGCCGTCCGCGGCCCCGTCGTCGCCGCCGTGATCGCCGCCGTCACCGTCGCAGGCTGTGCGCTCGAAGACAGCGGCCCCAGCACCAGCTCCGACGGGCTCGACGTCATCAAGGTCGGCTATCTGCACACCGTCGCCGTCGACTCGCATCTGTGGCTCGGCCTGGAACGCGGGACGTTCGAGGAACACGGCCTGAAGATCGAGCCGGTGAAGTTCGACACGGGTATCGCCGAAAGCCAGGCGCTGTCCGGCGGCTCGATCGACGTCGCCATCATGGGAGCGGTGCTGTCCAACTTCCCGGCGCAGGGCAACGGGAAGGTCGTGCTCACCAACGACGTCGAGTTCGACACCGCGCAGCTGTGGGCCGACCCGAGCAAGGGCATCAGGTCGGTGAAGGACCTCGAAGGCCAGCGGATCATCACCGCGACCGGGACGACCGCCCACGTCTACCTCCACAACGCGCTGGTCGCCAACGGCGTCGATCCGGACTCGGTCAACATCATCAACGCCGACATGCCTTCCGCGGTGACGGCGTTCGTCTCCGGGCAGGTTCCCGCGGTCGCCCTGTGGGTGCCGTTCGACCAGACCGTGCAGAAAGAGTTCCCGGAGGCCGAGCTCGTCGACTCGGCCAAGTCGTACTACCCGGAGGCGGCCATTCTCGGTGGCTGGGTGGCGAACAACGACTTCCACCGGTCCAACCGCGAGATCCTCGACAAGCTGGCAGCGGCCTGGCTGGACATCAACCACGAGCTGGTGTCGAACCCCGAGGAGTCGATGACCGTCGTGCACGAGGCCGCGTACGCGCAGGACCAGGAGTTGGCCGAGACGTTGCGCCAGTTCAGCTTCGAAGAGGTCTATTCGAACGAGGAGTGGGCGCAGCAGTTCGAGTCCGGCGAGGTCGAGCGGTGGATCGGGCAAGTGGAAGAGATCTTCGTCGAAGTCGGCGGGATCAAGGAGTACGTGGATCCGGGAGAGTTCGTCGATGCCGACATCTTCCTGGACGCCTACAACGAATGGTCGGAGGAATGACGAACGTGCGTATCGCAGTGCTCGGGCTCGGCACCATGGGCGGGCGGTCAGCCGCCGCCTGCGTCGAGGCAGGATTCGACGTCACCGGGTTCGACCCGTCGCAGGCCGCGCGCGACCAGGCCGCGCAGGCGGGGGTGCGCACCTTCGACCACGGGCGCGACGCCCTCGGCGGTGCCGGCGTGGTGCTGATCTCGGTGCCGCGACCCGAGCACGTCGACGAACTGGTCCGCGACGTGCTGGTGCATGCCGACGAGCGAACGATCGTCGCCGACCTGTCCACGATCGATCCGGAGACGGCCCGGGCCGCGGCGACGACGCTGGCCGGGCACGGCGTGCAGTACGTGGACGCCCCCGTGCTGGGCCGGCCGGACAAGTGCGGCCAGTGGACGCTGGTCGCCGGCGGCCCCACCGAGCCGATCAGCCAGATCACCCCGGTGCTCGAAGCGACGGTGGCCAAAGCCGTGCTGCGGGTGGGCGACACCGGCGCGGGATCAGTGGTCAAGATCGTCAACAACTTGATGTTCGGCGCCATCAACGCGATCACCGCCGAGGCGCTCACCTTGGTCGCCCACAACGACGTCGACCCGAAGGTGTTCATCGACGCCGTCGCCGGGTCGGGCGCGGCCACCGTGTCCAACCTGTTCAAGGAGATCGCGCCGCGAATGGCCGCCGGTGACGACGAACCGGCGTTCGCACTCGACCTGCTGGCCAAGGACAACCGGCTCGCCCTGGATCTTGCCGCGGCGTCCGGCTCGCCCGCTCCATTGGCGCACGTCATCGATCAGGTCAACACCGCCGGACTCCAGCAGGGGCTCGGCAGCCGCGACAGCGGCGCGCTCTACCGGGCGTATGCGTCTCTCCCCGCTGCGGCGGGCGCGCAGTGACCGGCGGCGACACGCTGGCGATCGACCGGATCCGGGTGTCCATCCTGTCGACGCCCATCGACGACGCCGTGCCGATGTCGTTCGGGCGGCTGAACGATCGCCGCGTCTGCCTGGTCGAGATCAGCGCCGGCGGCCTCACCGGCATCGGCGAGAGCTGGATCAACCATCCCGCCTGGTCGCACGCCGAACGGATCGCCACCCTGTGCGAAGGCGTCGCGCCGCACCTGTTCGGGCGCGACGCGCTCGACCCCGAAGGAACGCTCGACGCCCTCGCCGCCATCTTGGTGCCGGTGGGCCGGCAAGCCGGCGCGATCGGCCCGATCTGGCAGGCGCTCAGCGGCGTCGACATCGCCTTGTGGGACCTGACCGGCCGGGCTCGCGGGCTGCCGGTTCATCAGCTTCTGGCCGGCGCCGACCTGGGTCGGCGGATTCCGGCATACGCCAGCGGTGTCGGACCGACGGACGTCGAGGCGTTGTGCGAGCGTGCGCTCACGGCCGGATTCACGGCGGTCAAGACCAAGATCGGGTTCGGGGCGGCGGCCGACGACGACATCGTGCGCCGCACCCGCGAGCTGGTCGGGCCCGATGTTCAGGTCTTCGCCGACGCCAACCAGGCGTGGTCGCTCGACGAGGCGTTGCGCGCCGCTGACCGGCTCGCCCGGTACGACGTCGCGTGGCTGGAGGAGCCGTTGTCCGGCGACGGGCTCGCGGACCTCGAGAAGTTCGCCGCCGAGTGCGAGATGCCGGTCGCGACCGGCGAGAACGTGTACGGCCAGGACGTCTTCGCCGCGTACGTCGATTCCGGCGCCGTCTCGCTGATCCAGCCCGACCTGGCGAAATCCGGCGGCTTCACCGTCGGGCGCCAGGTCGTCGAACGGGCCCGGACACGCGGCGTGCGGGTGGCGCCGCACTGCTACTCCAGCGCCGTCGGACTCGCGGCGTCGGTCCACTTGGGCGCCGCCTATGACATCGTCGACTGGATCGAGATGGACGTGCGAGCGAACCCGCTGCGAACACAGTTGCTGGCCGAACCGTTGTCGTGGCACGAGGGGACCGTGGCCGCGCCCGCAACGCCCGGACTTGGTATCGACCTGGACCAGGCGGCGTTGCAGCAGTTCCGAACCCGATCGAAGGAGATGACCGCGCATGACTGACACCGTCGCCGCCACTGACCTCAATCCGTTCCTGCCGCGTCCCGGAACGGCTACCGCAGGGGCGCGCATCGGCGGAGTCGACGTGGCCGGCGAGCCCCACGATCTTCCCGAGCCGGCCACGGGCGAGGTGTTGGCGGTGACCGGATGGGTCGACGCCGACGTCGCACGGGACGCGGCCGCTCGGGCCCGTGGCGCGGCCGCCGGGTGGGCCGCGACGCCGCCGCGCGAGCGGGCCGCGGCGCTGCGCCGGATCGCCGACTCGTTGCGTGAGCAGCAAGACGACCTCGGTGCGCTCATCGCTGCCGAGTCGGGCAAGCGGCTCGAGGAGGCCCGCGGCGAGGTGGGATTCTCGGCGCAGTACTTCGACTGGTTCGCCGACGCGGCCACCATGCCGCGCGACGAAGGGTTCGTCACCGCCCTGCGCCGGTTCACCGTGACGCGCCGGCCCGTGGGGGTGGTCGCGGCGATCAGTCCCTGGAACTTCCCGCTGTCCATTCCGGCCCGCAAGGTTGCTGCAGCGCTGGCCGCGGGATGCCCGGTGGTCCAGAAGGCCTCGGAGCTCACCCCGTTGACGAGCCTGGCGTTCACCCGGCTGTGTGAGCCACACCTGCCGGCCGACGTCCTCAGCGTCGTAGTCGGGGACGGTGAAGTGCTCACCACCGCACTCGTCGACAGCCCGGACGTCAACGCCGTCACGTTCACCGGCTCGACGCGAGTCGGCTCCGCCGTCGCGCAGCGCGCGATGCGGTCGCTGACCCGGGTGACCCTGGAACTGGGTGGGAAGGCGCCGTTCATCGTCACCGAAGATGCCGACCCGCAGGTCGCTCTCGACGCCTTGATGGTCGCGAAGTTCCGCAACAACGGCGCCTCGTGCATCGCCGCGAACAACGTCTTCGTGCACGAGGCGCACTATCCGGACTTCATCGAGGCGCTGCGGGCCCGCATCAGCGGACTGGCCACCGGCGATCCGACCGACCCCGGCACCGACGTGGGGCCGATGCTGCGGCGCAGTCATGTCGAGCGCCTCGATCACCTGGTCGAGACGGCCGAGTCCGACGGTTGCCGGGTCGACCGCGCGCCGTTGCCGGACTCGCCGGGGTTCTTCGTCGCCCCCGCGTTGGTGGAGGTCACGTCGGACACCGTCTTGTGGAACGAGGAGATCTTCGGCCCGGTCTGCGCGGTGCGGCCCTACACCGACGAGGGCGCCGTGGTCGCCGAGGTGAACTCGTGGCGCACCGGATTGGGCGGGTACGTGATGTCGGCCGACGCCGAGCACGCGGCGCAACTGTCGGCGCGCCTGGCCATCGGCATCGTCGGGATCAACAACGGCGCACCCAACACGCCGGAGGTGCCTTTCGGCGGGATCGGCAACGCCGGGATCGGCCGCGAAGGTGGTCTGGTCGGCATGCTGGAGTTCACCGAGCAGCACACCGTCTCGTACGGGCGGTGAGCCGCTCAGGAACGTTGCGCTGAGGTCTCGCTCTCGCGCTGATCCTCGCTGTGCTCGGACTGGCGTTCTTGTTCGCGCTGAGCCCGGCGTTCGTGCTCGCGGTAGCTGTAGGCCGCTTGGCGGACCTTCGCTTCGCTGTCGAAGCTCGAGCCGAGCGCGCCGGCGATACCGGCAGCGGAGCTGGCCAGCCAGGCGATGTTCGCGTAGGTCCCGAATCCGACGCCCCCGCCGACGTAGGTGCTCAGGACCGCATCGTCCAGGATGAGCCACGCTGCGGCGAACAGCATGATCAACAGGGCGACGTACATGCACAGCATGCCGATGGCCAGCGTCAGCACGGTGGAGGCGTTGAACAGCCGGACTTCGTAGCGTTCGTGGGGAAGGTCGGCGCGTCTCGGGCTCTCCCACAAACCGTGGCGAATGATCAGCCAGCTCACCAGGACGGTCAGTGAGGACAGGGTGGCCAGACTCAACCGGACCGGGCCGAGCTGGTTACTGAGTTCCCACAGTGTGCTGCTGAGCAGATAGAAAGCGCTGAAAGCCAGCGAACCAGCTGTCGCGCCGGTGAGGCCGAAAGCCACCAGCCAGGGTTGATTGCTGCGGACCATCCCGACGAGCATGCGTTGCGTTCCACGCGACGCGGTGATGCGGAGGTCGATGTTCTCGGCGTCGTCCGGGGTGACCCGGTCGAAGCGGCCGCTCAACCAGCGCTGCGGCCGTCGGCGGCTCTTCATGCTGGGCTGGAAGTCGACGGAGACGTCGTGTCCCAAGAGCTCGGCGATCAGCTGGACGACGACGCGGGAAACCGGGCGCTGCAATCGCATCACACCGAAGGCCGGCAGTGACACCACCGCGGTACCACGGTCCATGCTGGCCTCGGCGACGACCGAGCGCCGCCCGCTGCGCATGGGTAGGTCGGTGATGCAGATCGTCAGGTCCCAGCCACGTTCGCGGAGCCGCTCCTGACCGACATCGAACATGGACGCGTGGCCGTACTTGCCGGCGGGCAACGGTTCGTGCGAGGCCCGGACC